>DATGGF010000105.1:0-1688 GCA_035308625.1 Acidimicrobiales bacterium
CTACGTGGAGACGACCGATCAGCTCCGCGCCATCGACGACGTGAAGGCCGACATGGAAGCGCCGACCCCGATGGACCGCCTGGTGTGCGGGGACGTCGGCTTCGGCAAGACGGAAGTGGCCGTGCGGGCCGCCTTCAAGGCCGTGCAGGACGGCGCCCAGGCCGCCATCCTCGTCCCCACCACGCTGCTGGCCCAGCAGCACGCCCAGACCTTCGCCGAGCGCTACGCCGGGTTCCCGGTGCGGGTGGAGATGCTGTCGCGCTTTCTCACCCCGGCCCAGGCCAAAGAGGTGGTCACCGGTTTGGCCGAGGGCAAGGTCGACGTGGTCGTGGGCACGCACCGGCTGCTGGCGGGCGACGTGCGCTTCAAGAACCTGGGGCTGCTGGTGGTGGACGAGGAGCAGCGTTTCGGGGTGAGCCACAAGGAGTCGATCAAGGCCATGTCCGAGGGCGTCGACGTCCTCACCCTCACCGCCAGCCCCATCCCGCGCACGCTCGAGATGGCGCTCACCGGCATCCGCGACCTCTCCCTCATCAACACCCCGCCGGCCGAGCGCCAGCCCATCCTCACCTATGTGGGCGAGTACGACGAGGCCGCGGTGGTGGAAGCGGTGCGCCGGGAGCTGCTGCGCGAGGGCCAGGCCTTCTTCGTGCACAACTGGGTGCGCGACATCGAGGCCACCGCCGCCAGGCTGCGTGAGCTCGTGCCCGACGCGCGGGTGGCCGTGGCCCATGGCCAGATGGACGAGGGCTCGCTAGAGCGCGTCGTGCTCGACTTCTGGGAGAAGCGCTACGACGTGCTCGTGTGCACCACCATCATCGAGTCGGGCATCGACATGCCCACCGTGAACACCCTGGTGGTCGACCGGGCCGACCGGCTCGGCCTGGGCCAGCTCCACCAGCTGCGGGGCCGGGTGGGGCGCTCGGGCCACCGGGCCTACGCCTATCTCTTCCACCCGGTCGACCGGGTGCTCACCGAGGCGGCCTACGAGCGCCTGCGCACCATCGGCGAGCACACCGAACTGGGCAGCGGGTTCAAGATCGCCATGCGCGACCTGGAGATCCGCGGGGCGGGCAACCTGCTCGGGCGGGACCAGTCGGGTCACATCGCCGCCGTGGGGTACGACCTGTATGTGCAACTGGTGGCGGAGGCGGTGGCCGAGCTCAAGGGCGAGCCGCTGCGGACCCCAGTGACCGTCACCATCGACATCCCCTCCGATGCGCATCTGCCCGCCGGCTACGTGGAGCGGGAGGACCTGCGGCTCGAGGCCTACCGCCGCCTCGCCGCGGTGTCCGACGACGCCGAGGTGGCCGACATCCGGGCCGAATGGGTGGACCGGTTCGGCCCGGTGCCGCCGCCGGCCGAAGGACTCCTGGCCGTGGCCCAGCTCCGGGTGGAGAGCCTGCGTACCGGGGTGCGCGAGGTGTCCGCCACGCCGAGCCGGTCCGGGATGTCGGCGCCGGGGGGCAAGCGCCCGCTCACGGCGCGCCTCTCGCCTTTGGAGCTACCCGCGTCGGCCCGGGTGCGCCTGCGACGGCTGTACCCCGACGCGCTGTACAAGGAGGACGCCCAGCAACTGCTCGTGCCGGTGACCTCCGGCGACGTGGCCGAACGCCTGGCCGAGCTCCTGCACGCCTTGGTGCCTCCGCCCTCGGATGCGCCCGCAGGCGCCGCCGCGGAATCGTCCG
>DATGGF010000106.1:0-8190 GCA_035308625.1 Acidimicrobiales bacterium
CGCTGCGGGCCTCATGCGTCAGGGACCAGCGCGGCGCGGCCCTGTACCTGATCGTCCAGGCCGAGGACATCAGTGAGCGGCGCGAACTGCGCGAGCGGCTGGCCCATGCCGCCGTGCACGACCCGCTCACCGGGTTGCCCAACCGGGTGCTGTTCACCGACCGTTTGGAGACGGCGCTGCGCCGGTCCCGGCGCGACGGCCGTGTGGTGGCCGTGATGTTCCTGGACCTCGATCACTTCAAACTGGTGAACGACAGCCTGGGCCACGACACCGGCGACCAGCTCCTCATCCAGGTGGGCCGGAAGCTCGAGCGGGTGCTGCGCACAGGTGACACCCTGGCCCGCTTCGGCGGAGACGAATTCACGGTGCTGTGCGACGTGGGGAACCGCCAGGACGCGTTGGAGATCGCCGGCCGGCTGGTGGAGGCCATGCAGGAGCCCTTCTCACTCGAGAGCGGCGACCAGTACTTCTCCCTGAGCGTGGGGGTGGCCTTCTCGGGGCCGGGAGCCGAAGGAGTCGCCGAGCTCGTGCGCAACGCCGACGCGGCCATGTACGCAGCCAAGGAGCGCGGTCCCGGTCACATCCACGTGCACGAAGCCGACGCCGAGGAGACCAACGTCTACCGCTTGCGCACCTCGAACGAGCTGCACCGGGCGCTCGACCGCGGTGAGTTCGTCCTCTTCTACCAACCCATCGTCGAACTGCACACCGAGACCATGGTGGGCATGGAAGCGCTGGTCCGCTGGCGCCATCCCACCCGGGGCCTGCTCCTGCCCGACGACTTCATCCCGGTGGCCGAGAACAGCGGGCTCATCGTCCCTTTGGGCCGGTGGGTGATGGACGAGGCCTGCCGCCAGGCGTCGGAGTGGCACCGGCTGCGCTCCGAGGCGGGGGCGGAGGCCGGTCGCCTCAACATGTCGGTCAACGTATCGGCCCGGCAGCTCGCCGACCCCGAGTTCTACGACATCGTGGTCGACACCCTCGATCGTCACGATCTCGCCGCCGACCAGCTGTGGTTCGAGATCACCGAGAGCATGGTGATGCGCCAAGGTGCGCCACCGGTCTCGCTGCTCCAGTCGTTGCGCCAACTCGGGGTGCACTTCGAGGTGGACGACTTCGGCACCGGCTACTCCTCGCTCAGCTACCTGAAGCAGCTCCCGGTGGAGACGCTCAAGGTGGACCGGACCTTCGTCAGCGAGATCGACACCAACCCGGACGACACCGCCATCGTGCGCTCGGTCATCGCCTTGGGCGACGCGCTGGGATTGTCGATCGTGGCCGAAGGAGTGGAGCGCAACAGCCAGGCCGACGCATTGCGGGCGTTGGGCTGCTTCCTGGCTCAGGGCTACCTCTTCGGCCGGCCCACGCCGGCCGAGCAGCTGGCGCCGTTCCCGGCCACCGACCTGGCGGACTGGCGGGCGGCGGCCGAGTCGAGCGCCTGACGCCGGTCGGAAAACCGTCGGGCAGAATGCCCGGGTGCCACCGGGAGTGACGCGGGCCGAGATCGACCTCACCGATCTGGGCACCCACTTCTGCATGGGCGCCAATCTGGCCCACCTGAAGGTCGCCCTGACCCGGTAACGACAACCGCTCGCCGCCGAGACCGCCGATTCGTTAGCGTGATCGTTCATGGGGGCAAGGATCACGATCGTCGGTGGGGCCAGCACACACTGGACCCCGAGCCTGTTGGTCGACTTCCTGAACCACGAACCGTTGGCCGACTGCGAGCTCATGCTCATGGACGTGGACGGACCGGCGGTCGAGTCGATGCGGTCGGCAGCGGCCCACATCGCCGCCCGGCGTGACAGCAGGCTCACCGTGTCGGCCACCACCGATCTCGACCAGGCCCTCGACGGCGCCCAGTTCGTCATCACCGCCTTCTCAGTCGGGGGTTTCGACAGCATGCGCCACGACATCGACATCCCCGCCCGCTACGGCGTGCGGCAGCCGGTGGGCGACAGTGTCGGGCCCGGGGGGATCTCCCGCGCGCTGCGGAGCATCCCCGTGGTCCTCGATATCGCCCGGGCCATGGAGCGGCGCTGCCCGGACGCCTGGCTCGTGAACGTGACCAACCCACTGACCGCCTTGTGCCGAGCCGTGGCCCGGGAGACCTCGGTCAAGGTGGTCGGGCTCTGCAACGAGGTGGTCGGCTTGCAGCTTGCCATGAGCCTCCTGTTCGACCGGGCCATGCACGAAGTCGAGCCGGTGATCGGCGGCGTGAACCACCTCCCCGTCGCCACCGAGCTGCGTATCGAGGGCGAGGACGGCTTCGCCATGTTGCGCGACGCCATGGAGGGCCAGATCGACCTGTCCGGTCCCATCTGGCTCGATCCGCTACCCGACCAGATGCACTGGCACAAGGGCGATGCCGGCCGGAAGTGGATCAAGGCCGACGTGCTCGACAACCTGAAGATCAAGCTCGAGATGTTCCGCCGCTTCGGGGCCTTGCCGGCGTCGTCGGACACCCACGTCGCCGAGTTCCTCCCCGCCTTCGTCACCGTGGCGTCCGACTTCGGGCGCGACTGGGGTGTGCATCACTACGGCATCGCCGGCCATCAGGCCGACAAGGTCAAGGACACCGAGAACCTCGAGTGGCTGCTCGACCAGTCGAAGGTTCCCCGCATGCCTTCGGGCGAATTGGCCGCCACTTTGCTGGCCGGCTTGGTGACCGGAGAGGAGCGGGCGCTCCCCATGAACCTGCCCAACAACGGACAGGTGGAGAACCTGCCGGCCGGGGCGGTCGTGGAGTGCATCGGTATCGCCGGCGGCGACGGGCTGCGGCCGCGCGACGTGACTACCGTGCCGTCGATGCTGGGCGAGACGCTGCGAAGGGTGGTGGCGTCACAGGAGCTCACCGTCGAGGCCGCGGTGACGGGCAACCGGGGCACGGTGCTCGAGGCCATGCTGGCCGATCCGACCGCCGGGCGGCTGCCCTACGAGCACGTCGTATCGCTCACCGACGAGTTGCTCGCGGCCACGTCGCCGTGGTTGGCGCAGTTCGCCTGAGGTCTAGGGCTGGGGGCCACCCCCGACGGTGACCTTCAAATCCCCCATGTTGTAGATCGTTCCATCCGCCTCCTGAACCCAGGCGCTGTACTCATACCCTTGCCTCAGCGTTGGAGCAGTGGCATCGCAACCTGAGTCCCACGGGCCTGAGCAGGCGAAGCTGTAGCCGTTGCCCGGAGAAGGGCCGTGCACGCTGGGCGTCTGCTCCTCAACGGTGAGCGTGGCCCCGTCGTCGCACGAGGCAGGACGGCCGGCTACATCCTGGGTCGCCCAGAAGTGGGCCGAGCCCCCCGGTGACGCCCAGTAGTACGCCCCTCCTTCCTCTTCGTAGAGGGTGAAACTCGGAGGGTTGGTGCTGCACGCGTCCGACACAGTGGTGCCCGACCCGGTGTTCCCCGTCGCCGGTGGAGAGGTCGTGTCCGTTGTGGCCGGCGGGGTCGTGGTGGTGGTCTGCGATCCGGCGCCGCCGCCCGCACCGGCGCCTGACCCGAGTGTGGTGGTGGTGACGGTGGAGTCTTGCGGCGATGACGTGGTGGACGACGCGTCCGAGCCCGATGAGCTCTCGCTCCGCGTCGCCGGCGACGCCGGCGGCTTGCCCGAGGCACGTCCCGATCCCGAACCCGGTGACAGCCCCAGACCGAGTCCGGTCCCGAGCCCGGCCAGCAGCAGACCGGCCAGCAGCAACCACAGCAGTCGACGCCGGCGCTTCTCTTCCCCCTCGTCGTAGTTGGCCCAGACCGATCCTTCGGGCATGCCCGGCAGCACGGAGCCGGCGGCGGCCGCGGTTCCACCCGCGGCTTCGGACGCGTCCCCGGTCACGCGGGGCTCGTCAGCCATTGCCCTCGGCCGCCCTCACTTGGGCCGGGGTCTGGGCCGCCGGTGGCGTCCCGGTGAGCGTCGTCTGCGGATGCACCGGCAACAGGACCGGCGACCTGGGCGCCTGGGTGAAGTCGAAGTCCGCCATCAGGTTGCCGAGGATGCTCGCGTTCTCCCGCACGTCGGGCCGGGTGTCGGGCCGGCCGTCGGTCTTGGGGTCGAGGCGCTGGCCGCCAAGGAAGTCGTCCTCGATGAACTTGTCGTAGGCGTCGAAGCTCAGCGTCTGGTGGTCGATGTACCCGGCCCTGGCATACGGGGAGATGACCATGGCCGGCACCCGCAGGCCGTAGCCGTCCTTGTCCACCACCGGCGGCACCACGTGGTCGTAGAAACCGCCCCAGTCGTCCCAGGTCAGGAAGATCGCCGTGGAATTCCAGTCGCGGCTGCGCATGACCGCGTTGACCAAGCTGGTGACATAGCTCTGGCCATAGCTGAGCGGAGCGTCCGGATGCTCGCTCACCTCGTCCGAGGGCACCACCCACGACACGGCCGGGAGCCGGCCCTGCTTGGCGGCGGTGTAGAAGTGGTCGACCGACTGGATGTTCCCGAGCTCGCCGTCGGCCTTGACCGTGTCGAAGTAGGGAAGCGGGTTCCAGATGCCTGGTGTCTTGGCGTTCTGCTTGACCGGGGCACAGGTCATGGCCGCGTCGTTCTCGCAGTCGGGCTCCGATCCGCTCACCACGTAGTAGCCCCAAGACACCCCGCTCTGGTGCAGGAGGTAGGTGAGGTCCGTCCAGGCGTAGGTCGGCCGGCGGCCCATCGACAACCCGAAATCGGGCGGCGCGAACGAGAGGTCCTCGTTGTCGTTGACGCAACTCGACGGGTCGTGGCTCGTGCAGTGGGCCGACCACTCCGACACCGTGAACAAGTGCGCCGGCAGGCTCCAAGACGAAGTCGGCTCGAACATGTGGTCCTGGAGCACGAAGTCAGAGGCGTAGGTCCAGTAGTTGGGGATGTCGCTTTGGGTGTGGTACCCCATGGCATCGGGCGTGGCCGAGAGTGAGCACACCGGGTCGGTCTGGTCGTTGCAGCCCTTGGTCCCCGACTCCGCCTGGCCCACGAAGCCGTCCATCTTCCCGCCGTCGATGTCGTCCGCCGCGTTGAAAGCCGCGTGCGGGCCTCCCGCGTTCACGTCGGCATGGTCCACGTACGGTTGGACGCAGGTGGGGTGTAGCGGGTCAGGTTCGCAGGTGGTGGGGACCCCGTTGGCCATGGGGATGCCTTCGGCCCCGGGGAAGGTCCCGAAGTAGGAGTCGAAGGACCGGTTCTCCTGCATGATCACGATGACGTGGCGGATCTTGGAGATCGGCCCGGCCGCACGAGGCGCCGGAGCGGTGCTCGCGCAGCCGGAGAGCACCAGGGCGACGAGCCCAACCACCGCCACGGCGCCGTCCGACGCCGCCCGGCGGCCGATGCCACCTGCTGCCCGACCGATCCCCCCCATGCGATGGTCCTCGCCCCCAGCCCCTGCTCGTGCCCGCGGGCGTGGGCCCGCCGGCTGCCCGCCAGGGTAATCGGCCCTGGCCCGGCGGGGCCGGGGAATGGCCAGCTCAGGCGGCGGGTGGATGGCGCAGCTGCACCGTGACATGCCCGGTGGTGGCGTCGATGGTGACGGTGCCGCTCGCCTCGTCGACGGTGCCGGACGACGCGCCGGCGATGTTGCCGACGAAGTCGGGAAGCTGGAACAGCACCGGCCCGGCTGGCGCGCCGGATCCGAAGTCGAGGGACACGGCTTGGCCCGTCGACGAGATCCGGACGTCGATGCGGTGACCGCCGATCGTCGGGAAGTTGCGCACCGACACCACGTCCCCCGCGGCCAGCCACTCGGCCGGCAGGCCGCGACCGACGACCAGGGACCCGTCGGCGTGCTGGGCGACCAACGAATCGAGAAGCACCTGGTTCGCCTGGGCCATCCCCCAGGCGTGCGGTGACGAGCCCTGGCCGCCACCGGGGTGGGTACCGATCCACGGCGATGCCGGGTCGGGTGATGTCGAGCTCTCCCACCACGAGTTGGGACCGCTCTCGTCCGACCTGACCATGAACTGGTAGCCGACGATCCCTTGGTCGCGCCGGGCGCTTCCCGCCAGGGCCCACGTGCCGTAGGCGGCGTTGTAGGCGGACGAGTACCAGTCGGAAGGGAAGCCGCCGAAGGTGTCGGGCGGCAGCATCCCCGCGGCACGATCGAAGCCGTACTGGTAGGTGGAGTCGATGAGATCGATGCCCGGGCCCGACACGGCGGAACCGAACACCGGCGCCTCGGTGGCCCACTTGCCGAATTCGAAAGGAGCGGCCCAGTTGGCGTCGAGCGGGTTGTTGCACCGGTTGGCCGTGTTGGGCTCGAGCAGCGAGCACGGGAGGTAGTCGAGCCCGTCGCGCGAGATGGTGGCGGCGAGGGTGGTGTTGGTGGCGGCCAGCAACGAGTCGTATTGGCTCGCGGCCCACTGGGATTCGCTCTGGTCGCCGAGGCGTTCGGCGAGGTAGCGGTAGGCGGCCAACCCGGTGAGGGCCTCGTAGTCGTCGACGGTCCAGTAGCCGTCGGTGTCGATGTCGTCGGTGCGCTTCATGATCCCGCCGGGCCCGGTCCGGTCGGCGGCGATCTGGTGTGCGGTCGCCTCGATGCTCGGGCCCGGCGCGCTTGCCGACCCGGACGAACCGAAGTTCTGGCGCACGAAGGCGACGTCACCCGTCTTCATCAGATAGATGGCCCACGGCCAGGCGTAGGTCCAGGTCCCATCGGCGTAGAGGCCGCCCTCCGACCCCACGACGTTGCGGGCCTCGAGCAGCAGGGCATGGGCGTCGGCGAATTCGCCCTGGGTGAAGAGGTTGGCCAGGATCCCGACCACGTCGTGGTTGAACTCCTGGGCATAGCCGTTGACTCCGGTGTCGAGACGGTTCCCGCTACGCGCAATCTGGGTGAAGATGAACCCGCTCTTGTACGCGTCGACGAGCGACTGGTCGGGCACATCCAGCGCGGCGATGTGGCTCAGCTGCGCATCCCAGAACCGGGCCATGTGGCCGAGATGCTCGGTGAAACTTCCGGCCGACACGAGCGCGGCAGCTGACGGCCAGGGCACATTGGCTCCAAACCGGTCGATCGCCATGACGTAGTCGTGGAACGCGGTGCCGTGGGGCGCGACGACGTCGGGACCAGGGAGTAGTTCGACCAGACCGGGCGAAGGATCGGGGTCCAGTGTCGCGGCTCGCGGGCTTCGGTTCACGACTGCCACGCGGCAGTACAGAACCACGTAGGGATCACCGCCGATCACGACACGATCGGCGAACTCGGTGATCGCCACCTGGGCCCCGTTGCGGCTGAACGATGTCGTCTGGGCCGGCAGGTAGCCGTTGAGGTCCGTCCAGTCGGTGCGCGACCCGTCGTAGATGCCGAAGCCGAGGCTGCGGTTGATGCCGTTCTGGACGAAGAACGATCCCCCCAGACAGGTGACGACCCCTTCGTTGTTGCCCTCCCAGCCGATGGCCGAGGCCGTGCCGAATGCCCCGGTGATGGCTTGGGTCGCCGTATCGAGTCGGCAGGCGAACCGCGAACCCGGCCCGTGGCCGGAGGTCACGGTGACCGTGGGGCCCCCGCAGGCGGCCAGCAACCCCCCGGCCACGGCGAAGGCGGCTGTTGCCCGGGCGAGCCCCCCGAGGCTCATCGGGCGATTCTGCCAGCCCGCCTTGGGGAGAGGGGCTGCGCAGGGTAGCCAAAGGGCCCCTGGCCAGGGATTTCCTCCGAAAACAGAGGTCAAGATGGAGGAAAATCCTGCCGACACAATTGTCATGCCCTTCTTCAAAGAGCCCCGGGACCGGCGCGCCGAGCCGGCCGGCGAGGAGCGAGAGCCGTCGTTCCTCGACGAGCTCCTCGGCCCCCCGGCAAGCGAGGACCCCGGCCCCGCCCTGTGGTCGGCCCAGCCCGACGCTCCCGTGCCACCGCCGGTTCCTCCTTTCGCCGTGACCGTCGCCCGCGAGCCCCGGCCGGCCGATCCTCCGACATTGCCGGTCCCGATGGTCGAGACGCACGTCGTCGCGCCGACTGCTGTGGTGTCGCCTGCGGTCGTGACCCCGATCGCCCCCGAAGTGCCGGCCGCCGCGCTGGCCCGTCATCCCAGTTCCACCCCCGCGCCGGCCTCGGTGGCCCCGGCGCCGGCGCCGACGCCGATGCCGGCCGTCGTCGCGCCGGTGGCCATGTCGTCCGCGGAAATGGACATGCCGACGGACGTCGACTCGCTGAGCGCCGAATTCTCCCGGCCGCCCAACTCGGCCATCGGCACCCTGAGCGACCTCATGTTGCCGAGCGTTTCCAAGTGG
>DATGGF010000107.1:0-5671 GCA_035308625.1 Acidimicrobiales bacterium
GACCCGGGGCCCGGCCGTCCGCCCCTCCTCGCCCCTCACCGTCGTCGTGATCACCGTGGCGTCCGCCGCGGGCCACGATGCGCGCGGCGCGGGCCAACAGGGCGAGGGCCTCCTCGGCGGCGCGCAGGCGGGGCGCGAGGAGCTCCGCGTCGAAGTCCAAGAAGGCCACCGCGTCGGCCTGCTCGACCCGGTGCAACACGGCCTCGGTACCGACGACCACGGCTGCGTCACCGACGCCGGAACCTCGATCGCCGGACGAAGTCGACGACGCTGCACCGGAGCGAGGGTGGTCACCGGTCACCTCGGCCACCGCCGTCTTGGCCAGCGCTTCGAGCTCCTCACGCACGCGGCTCACCCCGACTCGTCGCGCCGCCAGCCGCGTCGAGCCACAGTTGGCGCACACGTGCGGGCGATCGAGCCCACAGCGCGGACAGTGCAGGACCGCGGCCTCCGTGGCGGCCGATTCGACCGCCGCGCCGCAACGTTCGCAGCGGGCCGGATCGCCACAGGTGGCGCAGATGAGCAACCGGATGCGGCCGGTGCGGTTCAGCACGCACAGGACGCGGCGCCCGGGCGCGGACGCGGCCCAACGCAGCAACCGGACCAGGCGCTCGGAGTAGAGCCCCGAGCGCGGGTCGTCGGCCCGGCGGTCGACCACCTCCACCGCCGGCCAACCCGATCGCTCGTCCACCCGGGGCGAGGTCACGAGCGGGCGCTCGTGGAGGAGGTCCTGTGTCGGGCACGAAGAGACCAGGGCGCACGGCACCCCTTCACGCCGTGCCCGTTCGGCCACCACTTCCCAGGCGCACCAGGTCGGGGCGCGCTCCTCGTAGTAGGTCTCGTCGTGCGCGTCGAGCACCACGGCCGCGCCGAGCACCGGCAAGGGAGCGAACGCTCCGGCCCTCGACCCCACCGCCACGCATCCCCCGGCGCGCGCCTGGGCCCACTGGCCGGGGAGGAGCGCCACGGGGAAGCCCGCTCTTCGCATTCGCGACGCCACCCGGGCCGCGGTGTCCTGGGCCGGCGCCAGCACGAGCACGCCCGGCGGGTCGGCGCCGTGTGGATCTCCCCCCACCATCAACCCCCGCCAGGCCGCGGCCATGACGAGGTCCATGGGGTCATGGGCGGGAGCCAAGCGGACCACCCGTTCGCCTCCTCCGAACGCGTCGGCCGCCAGCGCGGCCCAACGTGACACGCCGAGCCCGAACACCGCCGAGCCGCCCGGCGGATCAGCCGGAGCCGGGAGCTCGATGGGTGGCGGTGCCGGGCGCGGCGGTGGTGGTGGCACGCTTCGCACCAACGACGGCGCCGACGCGGTGCCGAGCAGACGGGCCGGCGGGCCGGCCCAGCGCCAGGCGGCCCACCGGGCCAGAGTGACGACCACCGGCGGCGGGCCCCAGCCCCGCACGGCCAGGATCGGCTGGAGCGTCACACCGGCCGGCGGCTCGACGTCGTCGGCCACCACCCAACCGGCCACGCGCCGGTTGTGCAGTCGCACCCGGACCGAAGTCCCGACGCGCACATGGCCGCCGAGCTCGGGCGGGACGACGTAATCGAACGCCTTGCGCACGCCGGCCACGTCGGGCACGACCTGCACGACGCGCCGAGGCGCGTCGGGTGTCACCGCCGCGTCGGCGTCTACAGCCCGAGGGCGCGCTTGAGGTCGTCCACGCGCGGCGTGGCCTCCCAGGTGAGCTCCTTGTCCGAGCGACCGAAGTGGCCGTAGGCCGCGGTACGCCGGTAGATGGGGCGCAGGAGGTCGAGGTCGCGCACGATGGCCGCGGGGCGCAGGTCGAAGGTCTCCCGCACCGCCGCCTCGATCGCCTGGCGGTCGACCCGCTCGGTGCCGAAGGTCTCGACCAACAGCGACACGGGCTGGGCCACACCGATGGCGTAGGCCACCTGCACCTCACAACGCTCGGCGGCGCCGGCGGCCACCACGTGCTTGGCCACCCAGCGCGCCGCGTAGGCCGCCGACCGGTCGACCTTCGACGGGTCCTTGCCCGAGAAGGCCCCACCGCCGTGACGGGCCATCCCCCCGTAGGTGTCGACGATGATCTTGCGGCCGGTGAGCCCGGTGTCGGCGTGCGGCCCACCGAGCTCGAACTTGCCCGTCGGATTGGCCAGGACGCGCATGTTCGACACGTCGAGGTCCGGTGGCAGGAGCGGGTGGATCACGTGCTCGCGAAGATCCGGCAGGAGCATCGTCTCGATGTCGAGCCCGGGTGCGTGCTGTGTGGAGATGAGCACTGTGTCGATGGCCACGGGCCGCCCGTCCTCGTACACCACGCTCACCTGTGTCTTGCCGTCGGGCCGCAGATACGGCAGGACGCCGACACGTCGCACCTGGGCCAGCCGCTGGGCCAGCCGGTGCGCCAGCCAGATTGGCAGCGGCATGAGGTCGGGCGTCTCGTCGCACGCGTAGCCGAACATCATCCCCTGGTCGCCCGCGCCCTGGGCGTTGAGCTGGTCCTCACCACCCGACCCAGTGCGAACCTCGTGGGCGGCGGTGACCCCCTGGGCGATGTCGGGTGACTGCTCGTCGAGCGCCACCATGACCCCGCAGGTGCGGCCGTTGAACCCGTGCGAATCGCTGTCGTAGCCGATGTCGCACACGACGTCGCGCACGAGGGACGGGATGTCGATGTAGCAGTTGGTGGTGATCTCCCCCGCCACCACCACCAGGCCAGTGGTGAGCAGCGTCTCGCACGCCACTCGGGCGCGGGGATCCTGCTCGATCACCGCGTCGAGCACGGAGTCGGAGATCTGGTCGGCCATCTTGTCGGGATGGCCCTCGGTCACCGACTCCGAGGTGAATGTGTACCGGGTCGTCACTGCGCCCCTCCTCGCTGTGCTTCGGTAGTGCCGGGATTCGGGAGGCGATCCACCACGGCGTCGAGCACGGCGTCCGCCACCGCCGCTTTCGTCGTGAGCCCCACCTCTCGACAGGTCCCGTCTGCTCCCAGGATGGTCACGGCATTGGTGTCGTGGTCAAATCCGGTGCGCGGTGCGCCGACGTCGTTCGCCACCATGACGTCGACACCCTTCGCCGCCAGCTTGGCCCCTGCCCGCTCCCGCAGCTGTCGCGTCTCGGCGGCGAAGCCCACCAGCACCTGGCCGGGGCGGCGGCGGCGGCCGAGCTCGGCCAGGATGTCCGGCGTCGGCTCCAAGACGAGATCGGGCAGTCCGTCGGCCTTGGAAAGCTTGCCCGCGGCCGGGGCCTTGGGACGGAAGTCGGCGACGGCGGCGGCCATGACCACGGCGTCGGCGTGGGCCGCGTGCTCGAGCACGGCGGCCTCCATGGCCGCGGCCGTGTCGACGCGCACCACCGTGATGCCAGCCGGGACCGGGCGACCGGTGGTGGTGACGAGCACGACGTGGGCGCCGCGGGCGGCCGCGGCCTCAGCCACGGCGTGGCCCTGCTTGCCCGACGAACGGTTGGTGATGACGCGTACCGCGTCGATGGGCTCCCGGGTCCCGCCGGCCGTCACCACCACGGTCCGGCCCGACAGGTCCTTCGGCCCGATGGCCGCGGACAGCGCCGCCACGATGTCGTCGAGCTCGGCCAGGCGGCCAACGCCTTGGTCACCTCCGGCCAGACGGCCCTCGCCGGGCGGGACGACGGTGACGCCGCGGCGCCGCAGCACCTCGAGGTTGTCCTGCACGGCGGGGTGTTCCCACATCTCGGTGTGCATGGCCGGGCACACCACCACCGGGGCCCTGGTGGCGAGCACGGTGGCGGTCAGCAGGTCGTCGGAGATGCCGTGCGCGTAGCGGGCCACGAAGCGCGCCGTGGCCGGCGCCACGACCACCACGTCGGCCCGCTGTCCCAGCCGGGTGTGGGGAATGGGATCGGCCTCCTGCCACAGGCTGCGTTGCACGGGCTCGGAGGCCAGAGCCGAGAACGTGACCTCACCGACGAAACGCGTGGCGTCTTCGGTGAGGACGGGTACGACGTGCGCGCCGGCATCGACGAGACGGCGACACAGCTCCACCGCCTTGTAGGCCGCGATCCCGCCTGTCACTCCGAGGATGACCTGCCTCCCGGCGACCGAACGCTGCATGGCTGGTGTGCTCCCGGCCGGCCTGGTGGCGGCCGCTCCCGGCGCTAGGCGCCGGGCTCGGAACCTCCGTCGGCCCCGTCGTCGGCATCGCTGTCACCAACTGTCCCGCCGAGCAGGGCCTCGGCATCGACGCCCTCGGAGGAAAGTTCGCCCTCGACGCCCTCGACACCCTCGGCCTCCTCGGCATCGGGGTCGATGCGGTGGAACGTCGCCTTGGCGATGGCGATCTCCTCGAAGGCGATGGTGAGCGGCTTGCCCGACACCGAGGTCACCTGCGGGGGCACCACCGCGCCCAGGCCCTCCCCCAGCTGGTTGTAGTACGAGTTGATCTGCCGCGCCCGCTTGGCCGACAGGGCCACCAGGGTGAACTTGGAGTCGACCTTGTCGAGGAGCTCCTCGATCGGCGGGTCCATGAGCGTGGGACGGCGTTGCGCCATCAGCGGCTACCTCGTGGGGAAGTCGGCGCCCCGAATCAGGCGTCCGTACGGTGGGCGTCAAGTATACCGGCCACCTCGGCTACCGCACGATCCAGGTCGTCGTTGACCACCACGTAGGGAGTGAGGGCCCGGCCCTGGGCCTCCTCCTCCTGGCCCTTGGACAGGCGGCGGGCGACCTCGGCTTCGTCGTCGCCCCGCTCCCGCAACCGCTCGGCCTGCACGGCAGGCGACGGTGGGAGCAGGAGCACGACCACGGCGCCCGGATCGCGGGCCAGCACCTGACGCGCCCCTTGCAGGTCGATCTCGAGCAGGACGTCACATCCCTCGGGAGGCTCGGGGACCGGCGTGCCGTAACGGTGGCCCAGGAACTCCGCCCATTCGAGGAATCCCCCCGCGTCCACCTTGGCGCCGAAAGCATCGGCGTCGACGAACGTGTACGCGTCCGGCCGCTCACCGACGCGCCGCGGCCGCGTCGTCCACGACCGGCTCAACCAGAGCGTCGGATCGCGTGCGACGAGACGGGAGGCGACCGTCCCCTTGCCTGCCCCCCCGGGGCCGGAGATGACGAAGATCAGCGAGGTTTCAGGGCTTGGCGGTGTGGGTCAGCAGGGCGTCGCGCTGGTTCACACCGAGCCCCTGCAGCCGCCGGCTCTCGCTGATGCCCACCGAGTCCATGAGGCGGCGCGCTTTCACCTTGCCGAGACCCGGGAGCGACTCCAGCACCGAAAGCACCTTCATCTTCCCGATTGTCTCGTCCTTGTCAGCCCGTTCGAGCAAGTCGGCCAGGCTGAGCGAGCCCATCTTCAGCTTCTCCTTCACCTCGGCCCGCTCGCGGCGGACCTTGGCGGCCTTGTCCAGCGCCGCCTGGCGCTGCTCAGGGGTGAGTGCGGGAGGTTGGGGCATGGCGGCCACCTTAGCGTCCTCCCCGCAGGGGGTCACCTGCGCTACCCGACGATCGAATCGGCCAATTCCTCCAACAACGCCGCCGCCACGCGTTCCGGATCCGAAGCGCCGGTGACGGCGCGACCGACCACGAGCAGATCGGCACCGGCCCGAATCGCCTCGGCCGGCGTGGCCGCTCTCGCCTGATCGTCGGCCGGCACTCCCTGTGGTCGGATCCCGGGCACCACCTTGACAAGATCGGGCGCGACGCGCCGGGTGGTCTCGAGG
>DATGGF010000108.1:0-2861 GCA_035308625.1 Acidimicrobiales bacterium
GCATCGGGTTGGTCACGCCGGCACCTTGGTAGTGGTACCAAGCATGCGGTCGAAGTTGGTTAGGAGTACCCGCCTTCGAGTGAGCTCGTCGGCGTCGCCGAACAACTTCTGCAGCGTCTCTTGCGTATGCCCGTAGGTACCCTCGAGGTGGGGGTAGTCGTCGCCCCAGAGGATGTTCGGGTAACGCATGGCCTCGAATGCCGGCACCGCCGAGATGTCGTGCTGGAAAGAGGCGTACACCTGATCGAAGATGATCTCGCTCGGCAGCCGTGAGAGCTTCGGCGATGCGAACGCACCGTGCTGGCGGTAGCCCTCGTCCATGCGGTCGGCGAGCGCGGGGACCCACGACGCCCCGCCCTCGGCGATGAACACCTTCAGGCCGGGATGGCGGTCAAGCGCACCCGAGGCGGTCAGCAGGGCCACCGTCCGCTGGCCTGGGATGAATGTCTCGACGTAGTTGATCACGACCGCACCCGGGCCTTTGAACATGCGCGGATCGGCACCGGTGCCGACGTGGAAGGCAAAGGTGATGCCGACCTCCTCCCCCGCCGCCCATAGGTCCTCCCACAGCTCGAGGTGGTAGTCGCGCCCTCCCGGTGGGGTGGTTCCGAGCAGGACGGCGCGGAAGCCGAGGCCGGCCGCGTGTTGCAGTTCTGCCACCGCGTCGTCCGTGTCGAGGAGCGGCAGCATGGCCACGCCGATCATTCGAGGCGAGATGGAGTGGACGTCCTCGGCAAGCCATTCGTTGTAGGCCCGGGCGCACGCCCGCCACAGCTCCGCATCAGTGATCCGGTACGCCCACAGTCCCATCGAGGGGAAGAGGACCTGGTTGACGACGCCTTCGGCGTCGAGATCGGCCAGCCGGGCCGCGATGTCGTATGCGCCGGGTGCCCGCCCCCCCTCCGCGAACGCGTTGAGGGTGCGGAACACGGTCTGACCGTCAACGTACACCGTCTCGTGCCGCTCGTCCTTCACCGCACGGGGTGCCCGTTCGGCGAGCGTGGCCGGCAGCCGCGACGTCCAGAGGTCGTCGGGCTCCATGACGTGGCTGTCGCCGGAGTTGGCCCAGATCTTCATCATGATCTCCTGTTCTACGCGATGACGTCGCGGGACCGAAGGTCGGCGATGGCTTCGCTCCCGTAACCGAGCTCATCGAGGATGGCGTCCGTGTGGGAGCCCTTCACCACGCCCGGCTTGGCTTGGGTTGCCGACCGGGAGAACCGGACTAAGGGGGCCAGACGGGGGTGATGGTCAAACGTCGGGTGGTCAACATCGGCCAGATAGCCGCTGGCCCGACCGAAGTCGTCAGACATGAGCGTCGACTCGATGCCGCTGGTGGTCACGGCGACACATCCGACGTCAGCGGCCAGGAGCTCACGTTCCCAAACGTCCTTGGTGCCGGTCACGAATACTGCGGTGAGCACTTCGGCGAGCGCGGCGTCGTTCTGTCGCCGGCTGACCTCGGTGGCGAACCGCTCGTCGGCTCGAAGGTCGATGTGGCCCGCCAACGCGTCGGCCAGCGCGTCCCACTCTCGCTCCTGCGGCGCGGCGAGGAAGACCCAGCCGTCGCTGGCGTCGTAGATGCGGTAACGGGCGCTCGGCCCGCGCAGCTCCCGTCCGGGATCGGGTGGTCCGGGGTTGCCTACGAAGTCCACGACGTGGTCGGCCATGGCGTGGCTCGATGTCGACAGCATCGAGGTCTGAACGTGCTGCGGAGCCCCGGTGCGCTGGCGAGCGACGAGGCCGAGCAGGAGCGACGTGGCGACGCCCAGCGCCGCGAACCCGTCAGACTGGGCGCTGGCCACGGTCCCGGCTCCGGCGAGCCGGATGGCGGCCTCGCGGATGGCGTCGGTGCTCAGACCGGCCTCCTCCGGGACAGTCGGCCCGACGTTGGCGCGGGCCAGTCCGCCCGCAGCGGCGATGCTGGGCGCAAAGGCCGGTCGGCTGCCGCACGGCTCGCCGGGCCCGTAGCCGTTGGCCGAGACGTACACGAGGCTCGGGTTTCTCGCCTGAAGGGACGCGGCATCGACGCCGTGGCGCTCGGCGGCGCCCGCTCGGAAGCCCTCCAGAACCGCGTCGGCCCGCTCGGCCAGCTGATGGACGATCGCCAGGCCCTCCGGCTTGTTGATGTCGACCGCGATGCTCTCCTTGCCTTGCATCACCTTGGCGCCGCCGGCCTCTGGGAAGGCGACCATCATCCGGATCGGGTCACCCGTCAGGGGCTCGACCTTGATGACGCGGGCACCGAGGTCGGTGAGGAGTGTGGCGCCGTAGGGGGCGGCGTAGAGGACTGCGAGTTCGAGGACGGTGACACCCGCGAGCGGCAAGCTGGCGGGCGCATCCTCTGGCGGCTCCGCAGGCCCCGGGTCGCCGAGGTCAGTCGGTTCGTAGTCGCCGAGGCACGGCGCTGGCCGGTCGAGCCGCGACGAGTAACCCTCGAGTTGCGCCAGGGCCGCCGGCTGGCGCACCGGGCCGCGCTCGAGGTCGGCGATCTCGACCACCTGGTGGTCGTGCACGAGCTGCGGGTGGTCGAGGACCTCAGGCCCGGATCGGAACAACTCGGCGAACACATTGGGGTCCGCCTCGAAGACCGCCTCCCACTCGGCCAGCGTCTTGGTGCCGGCCGCCTCGAGCATCCTGACCCACAACTCCACACGGCGCTCCTCGTCATCGAACACGGGGAGGCCCTTCCACTCCGGGTCACCGAACATCCAGTCCAACCCGAGCGCCTTCATGAAGGCGGCGTAGAGGTGAGGTGCGACCTGTGCGAACTGGAGCCACCGACCGTCTTTGGTCAGGCAGATCAACAGCATGTACATCAGCGGGGAGTTGGGGACCCCCTTGTTGGAGAACGCCTCGAC
>DATGGF010000109.1:0-1536 GCA_035308625.1 Acidimicrobiales bacterium
GGCGAGCGTAGGCTCGGCATTTGTTTTGTTTCCCGGCTCTTTAACGTGGCTCCGGGGACCACGGCTCGCTTCTCCCGCTTCGACGACCAGAGTCGAAACCGATCACCCCCATGTGTTGTGTCTGCTTCACCCCATTTTACCGGCCCGGCGTCAGTCGATCTCCCGTCGGCTTCCCCGGGCCACGCCCTTGCCGGCGGCCCGAGCCGCCTCCCGGGACGCCTCGCGCTCGGCGTCGCGGGTGGCGATGGCGTGACGCTTGTCATAGAGGCGCCGGCCCCGGGCCAGGGCCAGCTCGATCTTGGCCTTCCCTTCCTTGAAGTAGATGGACAGGGGCACGAGCGTCAGGGACTGCTGTTGGGTGCGCCCGAACAGCTCGTCGATCTCCTCCCGGTGCAGCAGCAGCTTCCGGGGCCGGACGGGGTCGTGGGCCCCGAACCCAACGGCTTGCTCATAGGGCGGGATGTGGCAGCCGAGGAGCCAGGCCTCACCCCGGTCCACCCGGGCGTAGGCGTCCTGGAGCGAAGCCCGGCCCGCCCGCAGCGACTTCACCTCGCTGCCCTGGAGGGCGATGCCGCACTCGTACACCTCGAGAATGTCGTACTCGTGGCGGGCCCGGCGGTTGCGAGCCACCTGCTTGTAGCGCTCGGCGTCACTGCTTGTGGTGCGCCCAGACGAGCGGTTCTGACCACCACCGCCTCGGCCTGATCCCTTGGGCGCCATTGGGCGAGGGTACCGGGGAAGCGACCGGTAGCCTCGGGCGCCGTGCTCCGGCTGCCCTCCGACCTCCACGCCGCCATGGTGGCCCACTGCCTGGCGGGACTCCCCGACGAAGCCTGCGGGCTCCTCGGCGGCGACGCCGACGGCTCGGTGGCCCAGGTGTACCCCACCCGCAACGTCGCCGCCTCCGCCAAGCTCTACACCGTCGACCCGAAGGAGCATCTGCGCGCCGATCGCGACGCCGAGGAGGCCGGGCTCGAGATCATCGGCGTCTTCCACTCCCACACTCACACCGACGCCTACCCATCGCCCACCGACGTGGCCCAGGCGCCCGACCCGGGTTGGCACTACGTGCTCGTCTCCTTGCGCCAGGTCGCCCCGGTGGTGCGCTCGTACCGCATCGTCGACGGCGCCATCACCGAGGAGCCCGTGGTGCTGGACGGTCGGTAGAATCCGACCAGATTCGTCAACGTTCGGCTCACCGCCGCCCGGGGTCTTGGCCCGGGCGAGACCCGGCGAGGGAGGACCCAGGTGCCCGTCGAAGTGCGACTGCCGACCGTGCTGCGCCCCCAGGCGGGCGGACAGACCACGGTCTCCCTGGAGGGGGGCACCATCGGGGAGGTGCTCACCGCCCTGGTGGCCGCCTATCCCGGCATGGCCGGCCAGGTGCTCACCGACGATGGGTCGCTGCACCGGTTCGTGAACGTGTACGTCAACGACGACGATGTCCGCTACCTCGACCAGCTCGACACCAAGGTGAGCGACGGCGACACCGTGTCGATCCTGCCGGCCGTCGCCGGCGGCTGACCTCCCGGAGGC
>DATGGF010000110.1:0-1576 GCA_035308625.1 Acidimicrobiales bacterium
CCGGCCCTGCACAGCAAGGAGTGGCACGAGGCGCTGGCCGGCCTCGTTGTCGACGGCGGCACCACCGCCCGAGGCGCACCCAAGAACCCACTGCAGTTGGGTGCCACCTTCTGGCACTTCCGCCACGAAAGCCGCGCGACCTCACCGCCCATCTGGCTACAGGACATCATGCTCCCCCCGCTGTGGGCGCTGGCGAGGGTCTTCGGCGTGCGCGCCTACTACGACCGCTGGGACAGCCGCATCGTGGGGAGCAGTTGATGCGACTCGACGGGCTCGGCGAACGATGAGCTCACCCCGACGCACGTCGGCCCACGTCACTACACCGGCGTACGGAGGACCGCTGGCGATCGACACGCTCGAGCCGATCCAGCTCGGCGGCACCACTCAGTGGATGCGCACCCGGGGCGCGGACGCGTCCAACCCGGTGCTCCTGCTGGTCCAGCAAGGCCCGGGCCTGCCCATGATCAACGAAGCCCGCCGGTTCGGGCAGCTGCTCGGGTTGGAAGAGGTCTTCACGGTCGTCTACTGGGACCAGCGCGGCTGCGGCCGGTCGCTCCGGAAGGCCAAGGGCCGGCCCATCACCATCGACGTGATGGTCGACGACACGGTCGCGCTCCTCGAGCTCCTCCGCGACCGCTCCGGGGCCAAGGTCTATGTCGCGGGCTTCTCGTTCGGGGCGACCATCGGCGCGCTGGCCGCCGCCCAACGCCCTGACCTCGTCGCCACGCTGGTGGCGGTGGGGATGGACGTCGACGGCGCGGCCGCCGGTACGAGCGCCTATGACTTCGCGCTCAGTTCGGCCCGCCAGCGTGGCAACCGACGCGCCACCCGCCAGCTGCAGCGGATCGGCCCGCCACCCCACCTGAGCTCCAAGCAGTTCTCCACCCGGGTGCGCTGGGCGACCAACTTCGGCGGCGTCACCACCAACGAGACCTACGCCACCCTGGCACGCGGCCTCGTCGCCAGCCTGCTGCGCTCATCGGACTACTCGCCCGCAGACGTCGTGCGCGCCGTGCGCGGCGTCACCACCACACAAGCGGCCCTGCTCACGGAGATGGCCGAGCTCGACCTGGCCCGCACGCTGCCAAAGCTCGACGTCCCAGTCGTCATGGCGCAAGGCCGCAGGGACCAGGTGGCGCCGGGCGAGGCGGCCGAGCGGTACGCCGCCTCGCTGGACGCGCCGAGCAAGGACCTCGTCTGGTTCGAGGGCTCGGCGCACACCCCGCACCTCGAAGAACCCGCCAAGTTCCGGGACCTCCTCTTGAGAGCCCGAGCTGACGAGCCCAATGCCCGCGACGTGCTGCTCGACGCCAGCGCCCGCACTGGCCCGGGGACCGGCACTGCTCACGATCGAGAAGCGAGGGCCTGACGATGGGAGCCGCCCTGACCGACCGCGAGAACACCATGACGGAGGCACGCACGTGGGTGCTCTATGGCGCCGGCGGCCACACCGGTGCGTTGATCGCACAGCACGCGCACGAACGAGGCCACCGGCCTCTGCTCGCGGGGCGCAGCGCGCCAGGGGTCATCGCCCTGGCCGAGCGCCTCCAACTCCCGTACCGGACCTTCGCCCTCG
>DATGGF010000111.1:0-18398 GCA_035308625.1 Acidimicrobiales bacterium
GGGGGGATTCGTGCTGCCGTGGGCCGAGCGCCTGGGCTACCCCGTGGCGCCCTTCGACTTCCGGCTCCCCGGCGTCACGTCGATGTCGGCCGACACCCACAAGTACGGCTTCGCGGCCAAGGGCACGTCGGTCGTGCTCTACCGGAGCAACGAGCTGCGCCGTCACCAGTACTACCGGAACGCCGAGTGGATGGGCGGTCTGTACTACTCGCCCACCTTCGCCGGCAGCCGCCCGGGCGCGCTCACGGCCGAAACGTGGGCGGCCATGCTGGCTTTCGGCGAGGAGGGATACCTGATCGCCACCAAGGCCATCTTGGAGGCCGCGGCCACGATCCGCGGCGGCATCGAGGCGTTGCCCGAGCTGTTCGTGCTGGGCGACCCGCTGTGGGTGATCGCCTTCGCCTCCGACACGCTCGACGTCTACGCCGTGCTCGACGAGATGAGCGCGCGGGGATGGAGTCTGAACGGGCTGCAGAACCCACCGGCCGTGCACATCTGCGTCACCCTCCGCCACGCGCAGCCCGGTGTGGCCGAGCGTTTCGTCGACGATCTGGACGCGGCGGTGGCGGCCGTGCGGGGAGCACCGGGGCGGCAGGGATCGATGGCGCCGATCTACGGCATGACGGGCACGGTCAAGACCCGGGGCACGGTGGAAGAGCTCCTCGGGCGCTATGGCGACCTGCAGTTCAAGGCCTGACCGCCGCCCCTCCTCGGGCTGGTGCGGCCATATAGGGTCTGGCCGATGAGCGGACATCGGGGACTGAAGAGGCTGTTTGCCGCGCTGGGTGTGGCCGGGACGGCAGCCAGCATCTGGTGGTTCGCCTTGAAGCCGCGTCGGCAGCGCCGGCGGGGCTCCGCCTAGCCCGGCTTCCCTCCCGGCGCTTCCCTCCCGGCGCTTCCCGCCCGGCGCTTCAGCCCGGCGGCTCAGCCCACGATCTTCGGCAGGACCTGGCCGATGGGCTCGCGCACGACCGTCTCGGCGATGGGGTCGTATTCGGTAGGTTCCGCGTTCACGATCACGACCGGCGCGCCCGACAGATGGGCTACCGGCACGAGCCCGGCGGCCGGGTAGACCGACAGCGTCGAGCCCACCGCCAGCAGGAGGTCGCAGGCGCGCGCCGCTTCCTCGGCCCGCTCCAGGTCCTCGGGGACGAGGTTCTGGCCGAAGCTGATGGTGGCCGACTTGAGGATGCCGCCGCAGGGTCCGCCGCCGGTCTCGTTCTTGCACGCGGGGTCTGCCTCGCCGGCTCGCACGCGGGCCAGCACGTCCGACATGGGCAGGCGGTTCCCGCAGCGCATGCACATCACTTCGCGCATGGTTCCGTGGATCTCGACCACCCGGGCCGGGTCGTGCCCAGCGGCGATATGGAGGCCGTCAACGTTCTGGGTCACGAGCATGTGGAGCACACCGCGCCGATCCAGATCGACCAGGGCCCTGTGCCCGGCGTTGGGCCGGGCGTCCCAGGTGGGCGACTCGAGCCGGTTGCGCCAGGCGCGCCGGCGGACCTCGGGGTCCGACATGTAGACGTCGATGGTGGCGAGCTTCTCCGCCTCCGGGTTCTTCGTCCATACCCCTTGCGGGCCGCGGAAGTCGGGGATGCCGGACTCCGTCGAGATCCCCGCACCGGTGAGGACCACGATGCGCAGCGACGCGGCCACCAGGTCACGGGCCCGGACGACGGCGTCGTGCGCGGCCGAGCCGCGACCGGAGGACGGTGGCGGGGGAGGAGGTGGCGCCGGGGGCGGTGGCACAGCCAGAGTGTCGCGCCGGACGGGTAGCGTCGCTGCGTGGCGCTCACGTCGCTGCGCCCGCTGCGCTCGCGGAATTTCGCAGTCCTGTGGTCGTCCGCGCTCGTCTCCAACATCGGGTCGTGGATGCAGTCGGTGGCCCTGGGCGTCCTCGTCACGGCGCGGACCCACAACGCCCTGTGGACGGGCCTGGTGGCGGCGGCCGCTTTCCTGCCCATGGGTCTGCTGGCCCCCGTTGGTGGCGCCGTGGCCGACCGGCTCGACCGCCGTCGCTGGCTCATCCTGACAACCCTCGGCGAGGCCGGCTTCGCCACGGTGCTGGCCGTGCTGGCGGCGGGACATGCCCACCCGTGGGCCTTGGTGCTCGCCGCCCTCTTCGGCGGCGTGTGTGCGTCGATCGGGTTCCCCGCCTACCAGGCCATGCTCCCCGACCTGGTGCCTAGGGAGGACCTGCTGGCCGCGGTGTCGTTGTCGTCGGCGCAGTTCAACCTGGGCCGGGTGGTCGGGCCCGCCTTGGCCGGGGTGGTGGTGGTGGCCGGGTCGGCGGCGTGGGCCTTCGCCATCAACGCGGTGTCGTTCGGCGCGGTGGTGATCGCTCTGCTGCTGTTGCGGTTGCCTCGTCACGAACCTCCGGCGGTGACCGAGCCCATGTTCACCCGCATCGTGGCCGGTGCCCGGGTGGCGTGGGCCGAGCCGGGTTGTCGCAGCGCGATCGTCCTGATCGGGGTAGTGGCACTGATCGGCTCACCGTTCATCGCCTTGGTCCCCGCCGTGTCGATCAAGGGCTTGCACGCCGGCGGAGCGGGCACCGCCGCTCTCGTCACCGGACAGGGGGTCGGCGCGGTGATCGGGGCCCTGGCCCTGGCCGGCATGGCCCGTGCTCTGGGGCGGCGCCGTCTGTTGGTCCGCGCGGTGCTCGCCTTCCCGGTCACCCTCGTGTGTTACGGGCTGGCCCCCACCATCGTGCCGGCCGTGGTGGCCATCGTGGTCGTGGGTGCGTGCTACATCGGCGTCCTGTCGGGACTGAACACGGTGGTACAGCTCCGGGCCCCCACCGAGGCGCGGGCGCGTGTGCTCAGCGTCTACATGATGGCGCTCGGCACCATCTATCCCCTCGGCGCCATCGTGCAGGGCGCGCTGGCCCAGGCGCTCGGCATCCACGTGGTGACGGTGGCTTCGGGCGTGGTCCTGGGCGTGGTGATGCTGGCGGTCGTCCGGCTGGCGCCGAACGTCGTGGCTTCGCTCGACGACCCCGTGCCCGAGGGGGCGCCGACCGATCCCCCCGGGCCGGAGCCGGCGGACGTCCTCCCCGGGGCCGACGCGCCGGGCGAGGCCGGCGTGGCGCTGGCGCCGTGAGTGCGGCCACGACCGGCAGGCGGCACCCGGCCCCCGCCCCCCTCGAGGTGCTCGAGGCCGCCGAGGCCGAGTCGCGCCAGGCCCGGGCCGCCGGTGCCCTGCTGCGCGCCGGGCTCGTACCCGGTGACCGCGTGGCCTTCTGTCTCGGCTCGTCCGCCGCGCTGTTGTGCTGCGTGCTCGGCGCGCTGCGCCGCGGCATCGTGCCCGTGCTCCTGAACGCCACGTTGCTGCCGGCCGAACGCGACCTCCTCCTAGCCGACGCCAAGCCGGCCATGACGATCCTCGACGACGCCGCGCTCCACCTCCTGCTCGACGGCCCGGCGGCGGACCTGGCGCCCTACCCACTCGCCCGCCCGATGCACTACACGTCGGGCACGACCGGCCGGCCCAAAGGTGTCTGGTCGGGTCTGCTCGACGAGGACGAGGCCCGTGCCCTGTTCGACGACGAAGCCGACCTGTGGGGGTTCGACCGGGCCGACACCCATCTCGTGTGTTCGCCCATGTACCACTCGGTCGCCATCCGCTTCGCCGCGGGCACGTTGCTGCGCGGCGGGCGCGTGCTCGTGCTCGGCCGGTTCGACGCGGATCTCGCCGGCGACGCCCTGCGTGAAGCCCGGCCCACCACCACCTTCCTCGCCCCGACGGCGCTAGGCCGGTTGTTGCACAGCCCCCGCACGCCAGCCGTGGTCGAGTCGCTGCGCCTGCTCGTGCACGCCGGGTCCCCCTGTCCGGTGGCGCTCAAGGAAGCGGCCCAGGCTCGTCTCGCAACCGGCGTCCTCTGGGAGTTCTATGGCTCGACCGAGGGTCAGTTCACCGTCTGCCCACCCGACGAGTGGGCCGGCCGGCCCGGCACGGTGGGACGGGCGCGGCCCGGTCGCCGGCTCGAAGTCGACGACGACGGCACCATCTGGTGCCACGTGCCCGGATTCGCCCGCTTCAGCTACTGGGACGACCCGGTGGCGACCGAGCGGGCGTGGCGGGGCGACGCTTTCACTGTCGGGGACCTGGGCCGGCTGGACGACGACGGCTATCTCTTTCTGAGCGGGCGCCGCGACGACCTCGTCATCACCGGCGGGGTGAACGTGTACCCGGCCGAGGTCGAAGCGGTGCTCGGCTCTCTGCCCGGAGTGGTGGAGGTGGCCGTGTTCGGCGCCGACGACGACGACTGGGGTCAGCGCGTGTGCGCGGCGGTGGTGGGCGACGTTGACGAGGACTCGCTCCGGCGTCACGCCGTCATGTCCCTGGCGCCCTACAAACGACCGAAGAGCTACGTGTTCGTGCCCGAGCTCCCCCGCACGGGCACGGGGAAGCTGCTGCGCCGTGCCCTCACCGAGCGCACCGGAACGGGAGGATCCTGACCGTGCCCATCGCCACCGTGAACCCAGCCACCGGCGAGCTCGAGAAGGAGTTCGAGCCGCACGACGACGCTGAAGTCGAGCGGCGCCTGGCCCGCGCGGCCGCCGGGGCGCGTGAGTGGGGCCGCGTGTCTCTGGCCGATCGCGGCCGGCTGGTCGTCGGCGCGGCCGACCTGCTCGAGGGGGAGCTCCCTGACGTCGCCCGTGTCCTCACCACCGAGATGGGAAAGACCTTCGCCGCGGCCAAGGGCGAGGTGGCCAAGTGCGCCGCCGCCCTGAAGTACTTCGCCGAGCACGCGCCCGGCATGCTGGCCGACGAGCCGGTGGCGACCAAGGCGGCCGACTCGCGGATCGTCTACCAGCCCATGGGGCCGGTGCTGGCCGTGATGCCGTGGAACTTCCCTCTGTGGCAGGTGATCCGATTCGCCGCCCCCGCGCTCATGGCCGGGAACGTGGGCCTGCTCAAGCACGCGTCCAACGTGCCCCAAACGGCGCTGTACCTGGAGGACCTCTTCCGCCGGGCCGGCTTGCCGCCGGGCGCTTTCCAGACGCTGCTCGTCGGAGCCGATCGGGTCGAGGCGGTCATTGCCGACCACCGGGTACGCGCCGTGACGCTCACCGGATCCGAGGGCGCCGGCCGCTCGGTGGCGGCTGCCGCGGGCCGGGCGCTCAAGAAGTCGGTGCTCGAGCTGGGCGGAAGCGACCCGTTCGTGGTGTTGCCGTCGGCCGACCTCGAGCGTGCCACCACGGTGGCGTGCGAAGCGAGGGTGCAGAACAACGGGCAGAGCTGCATCGCGGCCAAGCGCTTCGTGGTGCACCGGGCGGTGTACGACGCCTTCGTCGACGGGTTCGTCCGGCGCATGGCCTCGCTGGAGGTGGGCGATCCGATGGACTCGGGCACCGACGTCGGCCCCCTGGCGCTCGAGTCGGGCCGGCGGGCCATCCACGACCAAGTGGAGGATGCCCGCGCCCATGGAGCCGCGGTGTTGTGCGGTGGCGAGGTGCCCGAGGGGCCGGGGTGGTACTACCCGCCGACGGTGCTGGCCGGCATCACCCCGGCCATGCGCGTCGCCACCGAGGAGGTGTTCGGGCCGGTGGCATGCGTCTACCGGGTGGACAGCGCCGACGAGGCGCTCCAGGTGGCCAACGACAGCGCCTTCGGGCTCGGCGCCGCCGTGTTCACCGACGACCCCAGCGAACAGCGCCGCTTCGTCGAGGAGCTGGAGGCCGGCCTGGTGTTCGTGAACGCCATGGTGGCGTCGACACCGGAGCTCCCCTTCGGCGGGGTCAAGCTCTCCGGGTACGGGCGCGAGCTCGACACGCTCGGGCTACGCGAGTTCTGCGACGTGAAGACGGTCTGGCGGGCCTGAGGGTCGCCAGGCGACCCGGGTTCAGGCTCAGCCTCAGGCGGTGTCGGCCTGACGGAGCGGTCCGTCGCCCTGGGACTGCCACCCCGGAGTCCAGTGCATCTCCGGCGTCTCCCCGGCGGCCATGGCCAGCATGTGCAGGGACTGCGAGAGCTGGACCCGGGATTCCGCCGGGATGCTCCGGAGCATCTCCTGGACCTCGCCCCGGCGCCGCTCGATCACGGCTTCGACCGCCCCACGCCCGGCCTCGGTCACCGTGAGGTTCACCTCGCGGCGGTCGAGGTCGTCGCGGCTTCGGCTGATGAGGCCCTTGCGCACCAGCCGGTCGCACATGCGGGTGGCGGTGGAGGGGCTCACCCCCAGGGTCGTCGCCAGGTCGGCCAGGCGGCTGGGGCCGCCGTAGGTGAGCACCACCAGCGTCCGGTACTGGGGGAGGGTGACTTCCTGTTCCGACCCCGCCAGTGAACGTACGGCGATCCCCACCATGGCCCGGCTGGCGAGGATGATTGCCTCGGTCAAATCTTCGTCCGTTACCTGCGCCATCGACGGATTATCGCTGAAACAAGTGCAATGGGCATGGGTATTAAGCCCCTATTCCCCCTGGTTGTCGCCACCGTCGGACGTGTCGACCTGACCACGGAATGCGTCGGCATCGGGGCTTGCGACTGCCTTCTCGAGGAGCGTCCGTGCCCCTTCGAGGTCGCCTCGCCGGACCAGGTCCGGGAGCGGACCTTCGAGCAGGGCGGTCCAGTCGACCGACTCCGTGGACCGGCCCTCGGCCTGGACCGACCGCCGGGCCTCGCCCACCAATTCGGCGAGAAGGCCCACCGACGGCCCCAGTGCCCCGGCCGCCCGGTCCCGCAGCCAGCCGGAAAGTGCCGGGCTGGTCCCGGCGGAGGAGACCGCCACGGTGACCGGCCCCTGGCGCCACACCGCAGGCAGGACGAAGGTGCAGTGGGCCGGGTCATCGGCGCTGTTCACCCAGACGCCGGCCGCTTCCGCATCCTGGTAGACGGCGGCATCCACGTCGGCGTCACCCGTGGCCGTGACCACCAGGCGGTACTCGGCCGCTTCCCCGGCCCGGTACGGTCTGAGCTGGACGTCGAGCGGGTGCCCTTCGATGGCGGCGATGACCCCCCACTGGGTCAGGAGGCCCAGGGCCTCGTGGGCCTCGGGAGCGACCACCGTCACCGCGGCACCGCAGCCGACGAGGGAGGCGATCTTGCGGGCGGCGACCCGGCCGCCCCCGACCACCAGACAGGGCCGGTCCCGGACGACGAGGCCGGCCGGGTAGACGGGAGCCGGGTTGACGGGATCGGGCACGGCGACTCCCTCGGGGCACGCGCAGGGCCGGAAACGGCGAAATCTTGATCTGATTAGTCACCTATACTACGCGGTGCTGCACGAGGGCCCCGGCCCCTGGGACCCCTGAACGTTTCGACCTTGGGCCGCCAACCGACCGATGGTGGCCACGGGAGGAGGGCGGATGACGACCGGAGCAGGCATCGACGTGGACCTCGAGGAGCTGAGCGCCCGTTCGGCCGAGTTCGAGCACGCGCCCGCCGGCAAGGTGATGGCGTGGGCGACCGAGCGCTTCGGGAGCCGCCTGGCCCTGGCCTGCTCCTTCCAGGACTGCGTGGTGGTCGACATCGCGGTCGGCGTCGACCCTTCGATGGAGGTGCTCTTCCTCGACACCGGCTTCCACTTCCCCGAGACGCTGGCCTTCGTCGAGACCGTGCGTGCGCGCTACGACCTGAACCTGCGTGTGCTGCGCCCCGGCCCCGAGGCCGACGCCTGGCCCTGTGGCACCGAGCGTTGCTGCGAGCTGCGCAAGGTGGCCCCGCTCGACGCCGCCCTGTCGGGCCACTTGGCCTGGCTGACCGGCTTGAAGCGTGTCGACGCGCCGACCCGTGCGCACGCGCCCATCCTGTCGTGGGACGAGGCCCGCCAGCTGGTGAAGGTGAACCCGCTCGCCACCTGGACCGACGACGACGTGTACCACTACATCAACGACCACGGCCTCCCCGTGCACCCGCTCACCGAACGCGGGTACCTGTCGATCGGTTGCGCGCCGACCACCCGCCCCGTCGCCCCCGGTGAGGACCCCCGGGCCGGCCGCTGGGCGGGCTCGGGCAAGACCGAGTGCGGCCTGCACGCCCCCTGATCGGGAGCCCGGCCGCGCCATGCCCTTCGACAAGGACAGTCCCTACGGGGTCGACCTGCGCGGCACCGAGCGGCCGATGGCCTTCGTCAACCCGTACCGGACCATCGGTGAGCTGAACCAGGTCGAGCGCTGGAAGCTCGACCGGCACCCGCTCGAGGTGGCGGACGCGGTGATCAACACCTATTCCCGCCAGGGTCCCAGCGCAGTCAACGCCGTGCCCGGCGAGCAGGAACGCCTCAAGTGGGTGGGCCTCTACCCCCAGCGCCAGGGCGGCGACGCCTACATGATGCGGGTCAAGGTGCCCGGTGGGTTCATGACCGCGGCGCAGGCCCGCGAGATCGGCATCGTGGCCGAGGCCTTCGGCGAGGGGCCCGACGACAGCGCGGTGTTCGGCAACCGCTACGCCGATCTCACCACCCGCCAGGACATCCAGATCCACTGGATCCGCATGGGCGACGTGCCCCGCATCTGGCAGCGCTTCGCCGAGGTGGGCATCACCACCATCCAGGCCTGCGGCGACTCGGCCCGCAACGTGCTGTCGTGCCCCGTGTCGGGCGTCGACGCCGACGAGGTGTTCGACGCGCTGCCGGCGGCGATCGCCATCACCGAGTTCTTCACCGGTAACCGCGAGTACGCGAACCTCCCCCGCAAGTTCAAGATCAGCGCCACCGGCTGTCGCGAGGACTGCGCCCAGGCCGAGATCCAGGACATCGGCCTGTGGCCCGCCCGGGCGGCCGACGGTTCGGTCGGCTTCAACGTGCTGGCCGGGGGAGGGCTGGGCGACGGCGAGCGCATGGCCAGCGACATCGACGTCTTCGTCCTCCCCGAGCAGGCCGTGGAGATCACCCGGGCCATCGCCCAGGTGTTCGGCGAGTTGGGCAACCGGGAGAACCGCGGCATGGCGCGCATGCGCTACCTGGTGCAGGAGCTCGGGCCCGAGGGCTTCCGGGCCGAGCTGGCCGCCCGGACCCGGCTGAAGCTGGCTCCCGCCGGCGAGGAGCTCACCCGGCGCTACCGCGGCGACCACGTCGGGGTCCATCCCCAGCGCGAGGCGGGCCTCGTCTACGTGGGCTGCTCGGTGCCGGTGGGGCGCATGTCCGGGATCGAGTTGGTGGAGGCGGCCCGCCTGGCCGCCACCTACGGCGACGGCACCATCCGTCTCGGCACCGACCAGAACTTCGTGCTCACCGGCGTGCCCGAGGACCGGCTCGACGACCTGCTGGCCGAGGGCCTGCTGGCCAAGTACTGGCCATTCCCCGGGCCCTTCGAGCGCGGTGTCGTCGCCTGCACCGGCAACGAGTTCTGCCGCTTCGCCGTGGTCGAGACCAAGGAGCGGGCCGTGACGTGGGCCCGGCGTCTCGACGCCGCGCTCGCCGCCGAGCCGGTGGTGACCGATGGCGCCGACGGGAGCAACGGCCACCCCAGCGACTCCGGGATCATCCGCATGCACTTCTCCGGCTGTTCGGCCTCGTGTGCTCAGCCGCAGATCGCCGACATCGGTTTCCGGGGTGACACCGCCCACGTCGACGAGCGCATCGAGGAGGCGGTCGACATCGGCATGGGCGGGTCGCTCGGTCTCGAAGCCGGCTTCATCGACTGGGTCGAGAACGCCCGCCCGGTGACCGAGGTCCCCGACGCCCTGCTGCGGGTGGTGCGCCGGTACCAGGCCGAGCGCCGTGCCGACGAGACGTTCCACAATTGGGCCCGGCGCACCCCCAACGACGAGCTGCGGGCCGCGCTGGCCGGGATGCCGGTAGAGGTGGCGTCCGGCCGCGGAGGGGAAACGCCATGAAGGGCTTTTCCCTCCGCGACCAGATGAACGGTGTCGAGGAGCCGCCGGGCAAGACCTGGTTCTGGGAGCTCGAGGCCGGGGTGATCTTCGCCGACCGCTGCATCCAGTGCGGCACGTGCGTGGCCGTCTGCCCGTCCAACTCGATCGGGGTGGACGAGGACACCGAGCTCCCCGTGCTGGTCAAGATGTGCACCGGCTGCTCGCTGTGCTGGGATTTCTGCCCCCGCGGCGGGCTGCGCTACGAGGCGCTGTGGCCGCCGTCGACCCCGAGCGGCGACCCCGACGCCCCGGTGGTGGTGAAGTCCGACGCGGCCGACCCCTATTGGAAGATCACCGGTGGGCCCCCCGGCGACGGGCTGGGCGCGGTGGTCGAGAAGTACGCCGTGCGCGCCGGCGCTCGGCCGGACGACGCCCAGGACGGCGGCGTGGTCAGCGCCATCCTCCTCGCCGCGCTGGCGGGCGGCGACATCGACGGGGCATTGGTGACCATGCCCAGCAGCGACCCCGACGAACCGTGGAAGGGCGTGGCCACCGTGGCCACCACGGCCAAGGAGATCGTGGCCGCGGCCGGGAGTTACTACAACCAGACGATGGCCCTGGCCGAGCTCGACCTGAGCCGCTACGACCTGCCGGCCAAACCCCGCTTGGCCGTAGTGGGGACTCCGTGTGAGATCCAGGGAATCCGGGCCATGCAGGCCCGGCGGTGGCCGACCGGGGCGCACCGCATCGACTCGGTGGTGCTGACCATTGCGCTGCTGTGCACCAAGAACTTCGACTACGAGGCGCTCACCCTACGCGAGCTCCAGGACAAGCGAGGGGTGGACCTCGAGCGCGTCAGCAAGGTCGACGTCATCCACGGCCGGATGATCGTCGAGTACCGCGACGGTCGCATCGCCGTGGACGAGCCCATCAAGGACTTCCATGGCGCTGCACTGAAAGGCTGCGACGAGTGTGCCGACTTCCTCGGCCGCGGCGCCGACTTGTCGGTCGGGAGCGTGGGATCGATGACCGGGTGGTCGAGCCTCCTCATCCGCACCGAAGCCGGCATGGACGCCTTCCAGCGGGCCCGGGGGCGCCTCGACGTCCGTGATCTCGACGACCCCGAGGCCCTGGTGAAGCTCGACCGCCTGGACAAGCGCATCGCGGAGCGCAGCCTCCAGCGCAAGCTCGACCCCGATGCGCCGCTGTTCATCGACTACGCCGAGCACCTGAACGCGTACGGCGGCACCGACCGGGCCCCGGTCGTGAAGGACCGCTGATCCGGTGGGCCGTTCGTGAGTGTGGTCGAGTCGGCCGGAACCGCGGGGACTGACGCGCCCGAGGGAATCCAGCTCGAGATCCCTCCCGAGCCGGCGGCGCTGCGGGTGACGCTGCGCGACGCGGTGCTCGGTGGCGCCGACTGGTCGGCGCAGTTCGGCGACGAGCTGGGGCTGGGCGACACGCTCTGGGCGTCGTGGGGGAGTGCGCTCGGTTCGGCCGGCATGGAGCGCCCCGAGTTCGCCGCCGTCATAGCCGGCTACCGGCGAGAGCTGTGGTTCTGGTTGCTCGGTGATCGGATCTGGTCCCAGGTCGCCACCGGGCTCGCCGGTCGCCTGGTGCGCCGGCTGCCGAGCGCCACCGCTTCCTAGCGGGCCGGGGCGTGCCCGACGCGGGGGCGCTTCACGTCGTGCGCCTGTGCGGGGTGGAAGTCGTGCGCGACGGCACACCTGTCGTCGACGGCATCGACTGGGAGGTGCGCGCCGGTGAGCGCTGGGCCGTCCTCGGGCCCAACGGTTCGGGCAAGACGACCATGTTGCGGGTGGCCGGCATGCGCTTGCTCCCCACCCGGGGCACGGTGGAAGTGCTGGGCGAGACGTATGGCCGCACCGACGCCCGGGCGCTGCGCCGGCGGGTGGCCTTCGTGAGCGGGACGTTGCTGCGCTCGTTCCGGCCCACCATCACCGCGCACGACGCCGTGCTGTCGGGGCGCTTCGCCGACCTCGAGGCTTGGTGGCACCGCTACGACGACGCCGATCATGACCGGGCCGAGGAGCTGCTGGCCCAGGCCGGCCTGGCCGCGGCATCGGGGCGGACCTTCGAGGTCTTGTCGGAAGGGGAGCGCCAGCAGGTGTTGCTCGCCCGGGCTCTGATGGGCCGACCCGAGTTGCTCCTGCTCGACGAACCGGCCGCCGGGCTCGACCTCGGTGCCCGGGAGCGCCTCGTCACGCGGCTGGCGGCGCTCACGGCGGATCCGGCCACGCCGCCGCTCGTCCTTGTCACCCACCACACCGAGGAGATCCCGCCGGGCGTGACCCACGTCGCGCTGGTGCGTGGGGGCAGGTTGTCGGCGGCCGGTCCCGCCGACGAGGTGCTCACGTCGGCAGCCGTGTCGCGCTGCTTCGGTGTGGAAGTCGCCGTGGACCGCGTCGACGGGCGCGTGACCGCCCGGGCGTCGATCCAGCCGTGACGGACGCGCCAGCCATCTGAGCGCGGCGCCAACAGGCTGACGCGGTCAGCTGAGGATCTTGTGCACGCCGGCCAGAGGTCCCGGCGGGGCTGGCGGGCTCGGCGTCGGCGGTGTCGTGGTGGTTGGCGTCGGTGCCGGGCTTCCGGAACCCGATCCACTACCCGAGCCCGAGCCACCCGACCCGGAGGTCGATCCGCTCGATCCGGATCCCGACCCCGAGGGAGTGGGACTCGTGGTCGTCGGACTACCGGAAGAGCCGATGTTCGCGCTGTTGTCCGCAGCGGTGACGATCGACGGCGAGCTCGCAGCTGTCGTCGGCGTGCTGGGCGCCTTGCTCGTGTTGCCGTTCGCGGTTGGTCCAGGTGCGTCGCCGCGCGGTTGGCTGCCGGCACGTGCCGGTGCGGCGTACTGGATGCGAGGCCCAACGCCAGCATGGCCCGGCGGGGGAAGGGCCACGTCGACGTTGGCGAAAGCGCCGCCCAACGTCAGGCCCACGAGGAGGCTCGCGCACCCGCCGCCGACGATCACGCCGCCGGCGAACCACGGGCTCATGCGTCGCAGATTGGTGGTGTCGTTCGGTTCGTCCATTGGATCCATCCCCGGGCGAAGGTCCACTCAGAGGAATGCCACGCGCCGCCGCCTCTTGCGGGCGCGCGCCCCTCAGCGGGAGGAATTACCCCTTCGGGGGGGGCACGAGTCCTGTTCCTGACGCCCTTTTCACGTGCAGAAAGAGCGCTGGTACGCAGCGTGTCCACAGTTTCAGACTTGCAACGGGTGTGCCTGATACGGCGCCCGACCCGGCCACTTGCACCACCGGGTCGCGTCCACTAAAGAATGCGGGCGAACCCAGGGGAACACGGGGGCGCGGACGGTTCCCGACCATCCACCAATCGAACAGGACCTTTCGGTAGGGTCCTCGAAAGCGGAAGGTAGGTCTGGGGGTCTTGACCATAGTGGTACTCGTGATCCTCGCCATTGTGTGGGCGGTGGTCCTCGGACCAAGCCTCCTGCGGCGCAGGGCCGAGCGCAGGTCGACCGACTCCATCGGGGACTTCCATCGGCAGTTGCGGATCCTTCAGCGCACCGGCCCCACCGTGGTCGACCCCGCGCACCGGCTGGACCCTGAGCCGTCGATGGGAATCGGGCCGTTCCGGGCGCCCGGAGCCCGCCGAATGCCGTCGGCCGATCGGCACGTCGACCCGTACTTCCGTCCTGACGCGTGTAAGCGCCGCCGGGACGTGTTGGCCATCTTGATGTGCGTGTTGGTCGGGAGCGGTCTGCTCGGCGCCATCCCGTCGCTTCGGCCCTTGCTCTACCTCACCATGGCCGGCGCGGCGTCGTTGGCCGCGTACGTCGGATTGCTCGTGTACCTGCGCAACCTGGCCGTGGAGCGCGAGCTCAAGCTCCGGTACCTGCCGGAGCCGGCGCGCCACGAATCGACGGTGGTCATCCGCCGGGTCGCGGCGCGCTGAGCCGGCCGGCCGGCCGGTGCCCAGCCTTGGCGAGGATCTCTCCGATCTCGGTGAGGTCGCGCGCTCGCGTCTCGAGGAGACCCACCGGGCGCGCGAGGAGGCCTTGGCACGCTGCCGCGACACCATCCGGGCTTGCGGTCTCGCCATCCGGGCGGTGCACCGGCTGGATCCGGAAGCGGCCGCCGCCCGCCGGGGTGAAGCAGAAGTGGCCCTCCGCCGGGCCCAGGAGGTTCTCGCCCCCTTCCCCTCACTGGCCGCGGCGGGTTTCCTGCACGACGCCGAGAAGGAGTACGCCGAGGCCTGCCTGACCCCCGTGCTCGTGTCCGGCGGCACCCTCCCCGGACCGGACGACGTGGGGGTTGGCCTCGCCGCGTGGCTCAACGGATTGGCCGAAGCAGCCTCGGAGTTGCGACGCCATCTCCTCGACCGGCTCCGAGGTGGTGAGGTGGGCCGAGGCGAGGAGCTGCTCAGAGCCATGGAGGACGTCTACGACCTCGTCGTGACCATCGAGTACCCCGACGCCATCACCGGTGGCTTGCGCCGCACCGCCGATGCCTTGCGGGCCGTGGTCGAGCGGAGCCGGGCCGATGTCACCACCACGGTCCTGCAGTCACGGCTTCAAGCCGCCATCGAGTCGGCGCGACCGTCCACCTAAGGGACTTCGGCGATCGAATTGCGGCTCGAAGACCCCGGATAGTCGCCTCGCGGGGGCGAACTATCCTGAGGCTCACCAGGGGGTGTAGCTCAGCTGGTAGAGCGCTACGTTCGCAACGTAGAAGTCGGCGGTTCGAGTCCGCTCACCTCCACTCCACCGAAGGTCGGGTCAGCTCCGCTATCTCCGGCGCTGCCGACTGCCCGTGTTCGCATCGCCGCTACATCCGACTGAGCGGCGTGGCTCACGTCGTATGGAAGAGGACCTTGTTGGGAGTGATGCGGACGATCCCGCGGTTGTCCTGGTCGAGCCATGTCACGATGGCCGAGGGGTCTGGCCGGTCCTGCCCTAGAACGACCGCCAGTACGTCGGCTGACAGCTCCGCACGCTCTGGGTCTGCGTCGACCGTCTCGGCCATACCGTAGACAACGAGGTTCACGCGTCCATCAGGGATTGAAACACTGACCCTGGGTTGGCGCGTGATATTGCGCCACTTAGCCATCAGAACCTGGGTCGAGATCAATATTCGCCCTTCCTCATCGAGCATGTAGCCCACCATCGCCTGCTGGGGGCTGCCGTCGGTCCTGCCCGTGGCCAGCACCGCCCATTTGTGAGCGATCAAGTACGCCTTCTCCTCGTTCGTATACACGGCTCACCCTTGTCCTTCTTAAAAGGATTCCTATTGCCGGTCAGCGCGAGCGATTGTCACGATTCCCCTCGAACCATCGACGGTAACCAGGTCCCCGTCGGATAGTCGTGAAGTTCCCTCGCCGGTGGCGAGCACTGCCGGAATGCCGTACTCACGTGCGATCACTGCGGTGTGAGATAGCACTCCGCCGCCATCTGTCACAACGGCCCCCGCCTGGAGGAAAAGCACCGACCACGGCGGAGAGGTGACCGGAGCAACGAGTACGTCACCGGGGCCCAGCTTGGCGAACTCGGTCTGGTCGCGAATCACGCGAACGGTTCCCGAGTAACGGCCAGGCGAGCCGGGAACTCCCTGGAGCTCGTGTAATGCGGTCTGTGGCTTGCTAGGAGAGAACATGAGCTGTATCGACTGGATCACGGCGGCATTGACGAAGCGGAGGGCCGGTGGCAAAGCCGACAAAGCCGATGGGTCCGGGGGCGGACCGGGTTCTTTTCCGTAAGAGGCCGGACCTGGGTGGGCGCTCACCCATGCCCGCTCCGCCTTTCGGCGGGCAACCAGCGCCGGTAGATGCTGGGTCTCCTCCCCGGACAGCGCTGCATGCAATTCGGGTTCTTCGAGGAAGACAGCATCTCCAACGTCGACCAAGAGTCCTCGATCCACAAGGCGGCGTCCGATCTCCACGGCCGCGTATCGGAGAAGAGCGCAGGGCTGGCTGTCGAGCCAGACGACGTTGTCTTCTCGCTGTCCGTACGCGCGCCGGGCGTAGGCGAGGGCGCGTTCGAAGCGATCCCGGTCCTCGTCGCTGTGCCCAACCAGCGCAGAGCGATATTGCGTCTCCGGTTTGGGCTGCTGCTCGCTTGGCTGGTGCACCTCGGAAGTACAGCGGCGCACCTGCTCGACCAACAGCGTCATCACCACATCGGGACGCTCAAACAAGGTGGGCTCGCCGGGGTCGTAATTCAGGGTCCGGTGGCCGAAGCGCTCGAGATACTCGTCCAAGGCCTCAGCCGCCCAGGGAGCCGCTTGGCGCAGGCGGGCTCGTCTGTCGGCGTCCGATTCGGTGATGGCTCGGAGCGCCGCAGCATCGGCGGCAATGCGCTGGGCCAGGGAGGCGAGCTCCCGGCCGGGTTCGGAAGAGGCCTCGGATGCGCCAGTGACCAGGTATAGAGCGCGCTCGACGTCCCATCCGAAGAGCTCTCGACAGGTGACACCGAATTCGTAGAGAGCGAGATAGTACGGCGCGACAAGTTGGAAGTGGATGTCCGATCCGCGGTAGAGCATGTCCTTGGCGCGGTCCAGGTGGGCGAGGAGTGCCTCGTCACTGAGGGTCTTCAGATCGACATCCTTCAGTTCCCGGAACTCGTTGGCGAAGGCGGGACGCCATTCGCAGTCCCAGCGGTCCAGGATCCGCTCGGGGAGCCCAGAAGTGATCGCGGCTTCTGCGGCACGGGCGCGGCGCCGCAACGGAGGCATGAGGCGAGCCCCCAGCCACATAACCCACTGTGGCGGAACAGGTCGGTCCTTGCCTCCGACGGGGATGGTCCGTACGTACACCTCGCCGGCCAGGGATCGCTGCTCGACGCCGTCGCACATCAGGCCCAACTCTTCGATCATGAAACGCATGGCATCCGAGATCGCCGGCAAGTAGACCGAGGCGCCGAACGGAGTGAGTGGCGTCGGGAAGTGGGAGGTGTCCTTGATCCAGAACCCGTCCGTGGGAAGGTCGAGGACGGGGCGGACCGGAAGGGCCGTGATCGGGCGGGCCTGCAAGAGGAAGATCCTGCCGTCGGCCAGAGCCCATTCGATGTCCTGTGGCTTGCCGAATTCCCGTTCCACCGCCTGGACCAGCCCAGCGATCTCGCGGACCTGGTCCTCGTCCAGCGCACCCTCAGGTGACCTCGTACACGACACCTCGTCGCCACGGACGACCCACTCGTCCGGAGTCGAATCACCCGACACCAGTCGGTCGCCGAGCCCCTTAACCGCGCTGACCAAGACCTCGGAATCCCCATTGATCGGGTTGGCGGTAAAGGCAACTCCCGCTGCCTCAGCCAGAACCATTCGCTGGACGAGCACAGCTATCGGGGCCTGTCCATATGACCTGCGATACGCCCGTACCTGCTCTGAACTCGCGGAAGTCAGGCAACGTCGGATCGCATCGGCCACCGCATCATGGGTCTCGACGCCCAGTACCGTGGCGTACTGACCCGCGTACGACTTGTCGGCGAGATCTTCCGCCAGCCCCGATGACCTCACGGCTAGGGGGCCATCTTCGAGCTGCTTGAGGTGGGAAAGGACGGCGGCCCATATGTCTTGTGGGATCTCTTTGGCGTTCCCGATCCTCTCACAGGCGGTTGCGGAGACGACAAACCCCTCGGGTACCCGGAACCCTCGTGCGGCCAGATGCGCCAGTCTGGCCGCCTTGGTCCCGACGAGGTCCTGGCTGGCCATATGCTGCTCTTGCGAGCCGATCACGAACGTTGTGTCCGAGGACTTGGCGTTGGTCATGACGAACGTTCCTTCCCGGTGCCATCTGCGGGGGGGCGCTTTTGGGCCGCCGCCTTGTTGTTGCGAGCGCGTAGATCGGCGATGAGGGTGCGGATGGCCCATCCAGCCGCGTTACCGGCCTGGGTTCCGTCAAGGCCCGACTCGTCGGCCATCGTCAGCCACGCGAGCCCGCCGGTCAGGTAGACGATTGCCGCCTTACCGAGGCGTGCCTCTTCGGGATCGAGTTGGTCAGTGACCTCTTCGAGAAGTTCCCTCCAGAAGTCCAACCGCTGCAGGCGTCCCGTCCACGTTGACTCCTGACCGACCCTGGACACGACGATCGCCCTGAAGAGAGCGCGATTGGCGTCGAGATCCGCCATGAACTGCTCTTGGACTCGGGCGATGTCGTCGACGCTGGAGACCCGAGGCATACGAGTCTGCTCGGAGGCCCATGCCATGACTGCACCGAGTAGGTCTTCCCGGTCGGCGAAATAGCGGTAGACGGTGCTGGGCGATACCCCAGCTCGTTCGGCCACCTTGTCGATGGTCATGGCGGCAAAGCCCGTCTCGGACGCAACCTCGACGGCCGCTTCGCGGATGAAGTCCCTGGTGACAGCCCGCTGCCTGTCTCGGATGCTCAGGGCCGCAGGCGGGGGTGTGGAGGAGCGTCTCTGGGTTATGAGAGATAGTCTCTCACATATGGGTTGATACCTGTCAAGCCCATTTTCAAGCTGAAATGGGCCAAGAGAAAGCTTGTGAGTGTTCCGCCGCGGCATAGGACAGGCCACTGGCTCTCATGGATCGTTCAGGAACAGCGCCTTACGTCCCTGACGCGACGACGACGTTGCCCTCCGATCGTTTCGGACCGACCCAGATCTCGTCGACGGCGGAGCGAATGCCTGGGTTCGA
>DATGGF010000112.1:0-2422 GCA_035308625.1 Acidimicrobiales bacterium
GGGCTGCCGACAGCGCCTCGTCCGACAAGGTGGTGGAGTCGGTGCGCATGTAGGTGATCCACCCCTGCTCGTACAGGCGCTGGGCCACCTGCATGGTGCGCTGGGCGCCGAAGCGGAGCTTGCGGCTCGCCTCCTGCTGCAGGGTGGAGGTCATGAAGGGCGGGGCGGGCGACCGGCGGAACGGCTTCTCCGTCACCGACTTGACCGAGAAGGGCTGGTCCCGGAGCCCCTCGGCCAACGCGGTGGCGTCAGCCTCGGCCAATAGGACGACGTCTGCCTTGTCCAGCGAGCCCGTCTCGGAGAAGTCGCGGCCGGTGGCGACCGGCGTGCCCCCCACCGCCACCAGGGTGGCGCCGAAGGCGGGCCCGGCCTCCTCGGCTGCGGCAGATGCGGCGGTCGCCGCGGTGACGAACGTGGCTTCGAGGTCCCACCAGGTCCCCGCCCGGAAGCGCATGCGGGCCCGCTCGCGCTCGACGATCATGCGGGTGGCCACGCTCTGCACCCGGCCGGCCGACAGCCGGGGCATGACCTTCTTCCACAGCACCGGTGAGACCTCGTAGCCGTAGAGACGGTCGAGGATGCGCCTCGCCTCCTGGGCGTCGACGAGACGGCGGTCGAGCTCGCGCCACTCCTCCACCGCCCGGCTGATGGCGGCCGGGGTGATCTCGTGGAACACCATGCGTTTGACCGGCACGGTGGGCGCGAGCACCTCGCTCAGGTGCCACGCGATCGACTCGCCTTCGCGGTCCTCGTCCGTCGCCAGGTACACCTCACTGGCCTGCTTCACCATCTTCTTGAGGCGCGTCACCACCTCCTTCTTCTCCGGCGCCACGACGTACAACGGCTTGAACCCGTTGTCGACGTCCACCCCCAGGCGGGCCCAGCTCTCGGCCTTGTAGGCCGTGGGCACCTCCTGCGCCCGTCGGGGCAGGTCCCGGATGTGGCCGACCGACGACTCGACGACGAAGTCAGAGCCGAGCAGCCCGGCGATGGTCCGGGCCTTAGCCGGCGACTCGACGATGACCAGCGGCTTCCCGCGGCTGTGCCCGTCGTCAGTGGTGGTGCGGGTCGGTGGCGGCATGGTCGATGAGGCGGTGGTTGCTCGGTCCGGGAGGGTCCCGGCGGGTCGCGACGGTACCGGTGGGCTGGGCCCGGCCGGTCACGCCCCCCCGACGGCGGCGGTGGCGACCGGGCTGACCTGGTCCTTCTCCGGGGATTCCTCCGCCCCGAAGCCCTCGGACTTGCGCTTGGAGAAGGCGATGGAGACGAGCAGGACGACGAGGGCCCCGGCGGCGATGCCGTAACGGGCCCCGTTGTTGTTCCGCAAGGTGATGATCACCGGCAGGATGAGCAGCGACACCAGGTTCATGACCTTGATGAGCGGGTTGAGCGCGGGGCCGGCCGTGTCCTTGAAGGGGTCGCCCACGGTGTCGCCGATCACGGCCGCCTTGTGGGCTTCCGATCCCTTGCCACCCTCGTGCCCGTCCTCGATGTACTTCTTGGCGTTGTCCCAGGCGCCGCCCGAGTTCGACAGGAAGTTGGCCATGAGCTGGCCGGTGAGGATGGCGGCGGCCAGGAAGGCGCCAAGGGCCAGGTAGCTGATGCCGAAGCCCACGATGACCGGGGTGAGGATGGCGAGCAGCGCCGGCGTGACCAGCTCGCGTTGCGCCGCCGCCGTGCAGATGGCGATGACGTTCCCGTACTCGGGCTTCTCGGTGTAGTCCATGATCCCGGGGTGCTCGCGGAACTGGCGGCGCACCTCGTGTACCACCGTGCCGGCCGAACGCCCCACCGCCCGGATGGCCAACGAGGAGAACAAGAAGGCCACCGAGCCGCCGATCAGCAGTCCGATGAAGATCTTGGGGTTCGACACGTTGATCTGGGTGGCCGGCAGGTCGAACAGCGTCTTCCCGGCCGGGATGGTCAGGTTGAGCTGCGAGGCGATGGTCTCGACGAACGAGCCGAAGAGCGACACCGAGGCGATGACGGCCGAGCCGATAGCTACACCCTTGGTGATGGCCTTGGTGGTGTTGCCCACCGCGTCGAGGCTGACCATGATGCGCTCGGCCTCGCCGGTGAACTCGCCCGACATCTCGGCCACACCGGCCGCGTTGTCCGATACCGGGCCGAAGCTGTCCTCCGACACCACCATGCCGGCGGTGGCGAGCAGGCCGATGCCGGTGAGAGAGATCAGATAGAGAGCGAGCTCGATGTTCCCCTTGGCCAGGCCCACCGACACGCCGATGGCGATGGCGATGGCGATGATGGCCCACACCGTCGACTCGAGCCCGAAGGCGATGCCCGACAACACCGTGGTGGCAGGGCCGGTGCGGGCGGACTCGGCGATCTCGCGCACCGGTGAGCGCTCGGTGGAGGTGAAGTGCTCGGTGATCTGGCTGACCACTAGTGACAGGATCACGCC
>DATGGF010000113.1:0-2772 GCA_035308625.1 Acidimicrobiales bacterium
CGGAGCGCCAGCCCGGCCGGTGCCCCGCGTGGCGGCGCGCATGCACCCGGACGACGACCTGCGTTGCGCCTGGTACCTCAACATCGACGTGCTCGACCGTCCCGGTGTCCTAGCGGCGGTGGCCACGGTCTTCGGCGACCACGGCGTGTCCATCCGTTCCATGGAACAGGTCGGGCTGGGCGACGAGGCCCGGCTCGTGTTCCTCACGCACGTGGCCCGCCAGGGCGACCTCATGGCCACCTTGGCGGGCCTGCGCGGCCTAGAGGTGGTCGAGCACGTCGGGGGCGTCCTGCGCGTGCTGGGCGTCGAGGAGTCACCGTGACCACGGGGTGGTCGGGCATCATCGACGCCTACCGGTCCATGCTGCCGGTCACCGACGCCACCCCGGTCGTCACACTGTTCGAGGGAGCCACGCCCCTTCTGCCCGCGCCACGGTTGTCGGAACGCCTGGGGGCGAGGGTGTTCCTGAAGCTCGAGGGCATGAACCCCACCGGTTCGTTCAAGGACCGCGGCATGACCTTGGCCATTTCCAAGGCGCTGGAGGAAGGCGCCAAGGCGGTGGTGTGTGCGTCGACCGGCAACACGTCCGCCTCGGCGGCCGCCTACGCCTCCCGGGCCGGGCTCACCTGCGCCGTGCTCATCCCCGACGGGCACATCGCCTTGGGCAAGCTGGCCCAGGCGTTGGTGCACGGCGCCAAGGTGCTGCAGGTGCGGGGGAACTTCGACGAAGCGCTCGACATCGTCCGCGCGCTGGGCGAGCGCGAGCCGGTCACGGTGGTGAATTCGATCAATCCGTACCGCATCGAAGGCCAGAAGACCGGTGCCTTCGAGGTGGTCGACGTCCTCGGTGACGCCCCCGACGTGCACTGCATCCCGGTGGGCAACGCGGGGAACATCACCGCGTACTGGCGCGGCTACTGCGAATACCGTCACAGCGGCCGGGCCACCAAGCTGCCGCGCATGCTCGGCTTCCAGGCGGCCGGCGCCGCGCCCATCGTGGTCGGGCATCCCATCGAGCATCCCGAGACGGTGGCCACCGCCATACGTATCGGGAACCCGGCGTCGTGGTACGGGGCCACTGCGGCGGCGAGCGAGTCCGGTGGCGCCATCGATTCGGTCACCGACGACGAGATCCTCGCTGCCTACCGGTTGCTTGCCTCGGAGGAATCGGTCTTCTGCGAGCCGGCCTCGGCCGCTTCTGTGGCCGGCCTCTTGAAGACCGGTGTGGACAAGGAAGCCACCGTGGTCTGTGTGCTCACCGGCCACGGCCTGAAGGACCCCGACCGGGCCATCGCCGAGATCTCGGTTCCCGAACCGGTCGACGCCGACTACGGGTCGGTCATGCGGGCCTTGGGCCTGTAGCCGGTGCCCGGCAGCCGTGGTCCCGGGCCCGGACTCGGCCTGGGAATAACGATGTGGGTCCGGGTGTTGTTGCCGACGTAGCGTCGATCAGATACGATTGACGGTACCGCCGCCCCCTCAGCATCCTCTGGAGCGTCGCGGCCGACAGCCTGCGGGAAGTCTCCGCACGGCGGTCCCTGAGAGCGGGGAAGCGGTGGAACCGGCCCGTAACGCGTGCCGGAGTTTTTCCCTTCTGTCCAGTGTCCTGTGACGTCCGGGCACCCTCGCCCGGCCGGAGGGCACAGCTAGCGAGGTGGCATTTTCATGGCTGCAGAGCCACAGCTCGAGCGGTCCGTTCTCGAACGAAAGGAACGGGAAGAGCTGCGTGCCATCGCTCAGGCGATGGCCCTCGAGACCAACACACGAAGCAAGAAGGCGGACATCATCGACCAGATCCTGCGTGCCGCAGGGGTGGACGCCGATGGGGCGACGCCTTCCAACGGCGACAGCCCCGCTCGTAGCCGTCCCCGGCGGCCGGCCGCGGCCGACGTGGAGACCGATGGCGCCGTCGTCACCAGCGACACGGCCGAGCCGTCGGTCGGCGCTCCCGGAGGTGACGACATCGTGTCCGAGGCTTCTTCCAATGGCTCCCACGGACCGGTTGGCTCCGCCGGCGTTGACGACGACGCCGGTGAGGTGTCCGTCGGGGCCGCCGTGGCCGACGCGCCGGCCGACCGCCCCGGTGGCGGGGGACAGGCGCGCCAGACCACCCAACCCCGACCCGGCGGGGGGAACGACCCGGGCAACCGACGCAGTCGCCGGCGCCGCGGGCGTGAGCGCACCGGGGGCGGCGGTGGGGGCGGTGGCGGTGGCGAGCGTGAGCTCCAGGGCGGTGGCCAGGAGGCGCAATACGCCGGTGAGCTCATACCGGTGCGCGGCCTGCTCGACCTACGCGACGAGGGCTACGGCTTCGTGCGGGCCGACGGGTACCTCCCCAGCCCGCGTGACGTCTACGTCTCGATCAGCCAGGCGCGCCGCTTCGCCTTGCGCAAGGGCGACTATGTCGAGGGCGCCAGCCGACCGGCCGCTTCCAACGAGAAGTTCCCCGCTCTGATCCGCATCGACTCGGTCTGCGGGCTCGACCCCGAGCAGGCCCGGTCCCGGCCCAAGTTCGAGGACCTCACCCCGCTGTTCCCCGACTCGAAGCTTCGCCTCGAGACGACCGGAGCGGCCGAGGGGACGACGCGCATCATCGACCTGCTGTCACCCATCGGCAAGGGTCAGCGGGGGCTCATCGTCTCCCCACCCAAGGCCGGGAAGACCACGGTGATGAAGCAGATCGCCCATTCCATTGGGGCCAACAATCCCGAGGTGCACCTGATGGTGCTGCTGGTGGACGAACGGCCTGAAGAGGTGACCGACATGCGGCGC
>DATGGF010000114.1:0-3605 GCA_035308625.1 Acidimicrobiales bacterium
TCGGAGATCTTCGGCGGCGACAACCTGGCCTGAACCGAGCTCTCCCGGCTAGGCGTCACCGCACGGCTGGGTCGGCTCCAACGGCTTCGGCTGCGCGAACGGCTGATACCAATTCGGCCAGCGCATCGGGAACCGCATCGGCGAGGTCCCAGATCCGGGGCATCAGCTCGGGACACGAGATGAGGCCGATGCCGACCCGATCCTCCTGTGACAACACGGTGATGTTGAGGCCGGCCCCATCCATGATCGGTCCGAAGGGATACAACCCGGCCAGACGCGCCCCGGCCAGGTACAGGGGGATCGGCGGCCCGGGGACGTTGGACAGGATCAGATTGTGAACGACGGGATGGTGCTCGGAGAGGTGGAGGGACGAGTACAGGCGTGCTCCCATGCCGATGGCGTGGAAGGGAAAATGCTCAGCCCAGCGAAGCAGGGTGTCGGCTCCCACCAGCCGGTGGATCTCCTTGGCCTGGACGTTGGCCTCGGCGATGACCCGAAGCCGCTCGATGGGATCCTTCGTGTCGGTGGCGAGCTTCGAGAACATCACCGAGACCTTTGTCGACCCCTGTCGGCTGACCTGGTCGTGGACGGAAATAGGGGTCGCGGCCAGGAGCGGGTGGTCGGGCAGCTCCCCGCGGTCGTCCAGATACCGACGCAAGGCGCCACCGATGACCGTCGTCAACACGTCGTTCACCGTCACCCCCAACGCGCTCTTCACCAGCTTCACGTCGGCCAGGGGGATGTCGACGAAGGCGACGGAGCGCCGGGGGGAGATCGAGCCGTTGAACGACGTCCGCGGTGCGCTGAAAGGTGCCGCGGCTGACGCTCCCGATGACGAGCCGCGGGCCAGCCGCCACGCGGTGGAGGCGACGCGGATGGCGGTGGTCGGGAGCAACGTGGCGAGCTCCCACGGTTGGGCCAGGCGTCGGGTCAGGGCGTGGGCGAAGAGGGTTGCCGCGCCCGGGGCGTGGTTGGGCTCGTGCTGTACCGAATCGTCGGGGGCAAGGGCTGCCGTTGGCTCGAGGTCGAAGAGCTGTCCCATCACGTTGGCCCCGGAAACCCCGTCGATGGTCGAGTGGTGCATCTTCACCGCCAGGGCGATGCGATCGTCGCCGAGGCCCTCGATCACCCACATCTCCCAAAGGGGGCGATCCCGGTGCAGCGGCCAGCTGGCGATGTCGCCCACCAGGGTCGCCAAGGTTCGGTCGTCGCCCGGCGGTGGGAGGGCCACGCGATGAAGATGGCGATCGATGTCGAGGTGCGGGTCATCGAACCAGAACGGCCGGCCGATGCCGAAGGGCACGTGCGTCAACAGATTGCGGGCGGCGGGGATCTTCGGCATCCGATGGATCAGCATCTGCCGGATCGTCTCGAAGTTGTATCCGCCCGGCATGGTGGAGGTGTCGAGGACCACCAGGCCGCACACATGGAGGTGCATCGAAGGGGTTTCCCCGTAGAGGAACATCGCATCCAAGCCGGCCAGCTGCTCCATGACATCTCCCATCAGGATGTATCGCCCCTGTCCGCCACGAGTTGCCCGGGTGATCGGGTCTTCGACATGGGTCCACAGCGCGGGCACTTCTGCCCGAGGACGAAGTCGCAGCCGTAATAGCTCGAATGGGCGAACAGCCAGGCATCCGAGCTGGGGGGGAGCCGGTCGGTCACCGAGCACGGGTCTTGGGTGCAGGTCAGCGAAAGGTCACGATGCACGATCACGATGCCCAGACATCTGGGGTTTCGGACGACCGGCACGCAGCCGATCATGAGCCGGGTCGGTGGCGGGCCCTAGGGCCCTTTGACCACTTCCCCGGCGTCGTGAGACCCAGGGGGCCGTTCGGCCCTGTCAGGTCCCCGATGATCACGCAACGCTCGGGGCAGCATGAGCGAGTCTGCCCAAGAGTCACGGCCGGTTCCCCGCGCCGGTTCGGTGCGGCGGCCGAGAGGAGGGCGCTCCGGCGAGGGAGCGTCAAGGAACGCACGCGGGGCCGATGTCGTCGTGCTGGGCGCGGGCATGGCCGGGGTGACCGCAGCCCGGGCGCTCTCCCGGGGCGGTGCCCGCGTCATCGTCCTCGAAGCCAGTCACCGCATCGGGGGACGGATACACACGCGGCGCGACTTCGCCGACGTGCCGGTGGAAGCCGGCGCCGAGTTCATCCATGGCTTAGGCGCAGCCACCTGGACCGACGTCCGCTCGGCCGGTCTTCGCGTGCAGCCCGTGGCGTACCGCTACTCCTGGGCCAACCTCGGGGGTCGCACGAGTTGGCTGCCGGTGCAGCTGGCCCGTCCCGAGACGTGGCGCAGCTTCGACATCCTCTGGGCCCTGCGGCACTGGCGGGCCGGCGACGTCAGTGCTGCCGAGTTCATCCGGGCCAAGGGCTATCGCGGGGCGGCCGGCCAGCTGGCCCGCCTGGCGCTCACCGGCCACCTCCCCGGGGATGCCGAGTCAGTCGGGATCCGGGGGCTGGTGGCCGACGGCGTCCTCAATCTGGAGAACGGGCTCAATTCCCGCGTGGTCGACGGGTACGACCTGCTTCCCCGTCACGTCGCCACCGGTTTGGACATTCGCTTCGGCCGGCGCGTGGCGGCCGTCGCCTGGGGCCCCGACGAGGTCGAGGTGGCCACCGAAGCGGGCGAACGCTTCACGGCCCGGGCAGTCGTCAATTCGTTGCCGCACGGCGTTCTCGCATCGGGAACGGTGAGCTTCGACCCGTTGTTGCCGCCGTCGAAGGTCATGGCCATCTCACAGATCAAGACGGGGCCGGTGGCCAAGGTCCTACTCAGCTTTGACAGGCGCTTCTGGCCGAGTCGCATGGCCCAGCTCATCTGCGGAACCGGGCCGGCCACGCTCTACTGGGCGCCGAGCTTCGGCATCGGAGGACCGCCGGTACTCATCGCCTACGCCACCGGGACCCGGGCCCGGGACTTGTCGGAGGCCGGCCCCGACAAGGCGCCCGAGATCGTTCTCGACGACCTCGAACGGCTCTATCCGCATGCCCATCCGCGGAGACTCGTGCGCGATGTCCGCTTCGAGGACTGGCTCACCGATCCCAATGCCTGTGGCGGGTACACCTATCTCCCGCCGGGTGCCGTCGGTGCGCGTGCGGATCTCGCCGCGTCGGATACCGGTGCGCTCTTGTGGGCCGGCTCGGCGACGTCGTGGCGGCCGGTGGCCGACACCGTCGAAGCCGCGTATCTCAGTGGGCTCCGGGCGGCACGCGAGGCAACTCGGATCCTGACCGAGGGACCGCCTCGATCGTCTTGACTCTCGATTGGGACAGCGACGCGAGGAGGAAGCGGGCCACCTGACGGCTCCATAGGTAGCCGACGTGGTTGCCCCGGTACCAGGAGATCGGCGGCCTTCCCCAATGTTCCCAGAGGGCCTCGGCTTGTTCGGGGAGAGCGAGCCGGTCGCCGTACCCGGCGAAGATGGCCCGATGCTCCACCGCGTCCCCCGGAGGCAGCTCCAGGGGCGAGACCACCCGGAACACGTCCTCGGCGACACCGCCGAGGATGCGGTGTTCGATGGACCGGGCCCGGATGTGCAGGGGACTGTGCTCGTGGAAGAGCTTCGGGATGTCGACGACCGGGATGCCGGCCACCACCGA
>DATGGF010000115.1:0-10772 GCA_035308625.1 Acidimicrobiales bacterium
ATCGGCTGGATCCCGTACTTCCTCGACCGCATGGACTGGACCTACACCCGCCATCATCAGTGGACGGGACAGGACTTCGGCAAGAAGCTGCCGAGCCAGGTGTTCGCCGAGCATGTCGTCACCTGCTTCATCGACGACCCGTCGGGCATGGAGCTCCGCGATCGGGTCGGGATCGACAACATCTGCTGGGAGGCCGACTACCCGCACTCGGACTCGACCTGGCCGGTGTCACCCGAGACGCTGGCGCCTTCCTTGGCCGGCGTGCCGGCCGACGAGGTGGCGAAGATCACCTACGAGAACGCGCTGCGGCACTACCGCTTCGACCCGTTCGCCCACCGGCCCAAGGAGCAGTGCACCGTCGGGGCATTGCGCGCCGGGGCGGCCGATGTCGACGTGACACCCAAACCGGCGGCCGGCCTTCGCTCCGACCGCGTGCGCCACACCCGGGCCACCGACCTGCTCCAGCCGGGGATCGCCGGACGGCGCTGAGCCGCTAGGCGATCCCGTCGCGCACGAAGGCCTCGGGCCCCGGCAGGGCCGAGCCGGTGATCGACGGCCGGCTCTCCCAGGTGTCGACACAGCTGTCGGAGCAGAAGAGCCACATCCCCGCGCCTCCCGCGGTGCGCGTGGCCGCGGCGCTGTCGACGGTGAGGGCCAGCCCACAGATGGGATCGGCGCTGGCGGCGGGCCCGGGGTCGTGGCGGGACAGCTGGACCACGGGCACGGGGCGATCCACCCCCCGCAGCTCGACCACCCGTTCGTCGGCGACAACCGCCCACACCGGCAGCGCCGGCACCAAGGACGGGTCGGCCAGCACCTCCCCGGCCCGGGCCAGGTCGCACAGGCGGGCGGCCACGTTGACGGCGTGGCCGATGTAGTCGTCACCCTCGAGGAGGATGACGGGTCCGGTGGTGATGCCGCACTTCACCGCGATGGGCTCACCGGCGAGCAGGGGCGACCACTGCATCTCCAGCGCGGCCGACACCACCGGGGTGGGATCCACGCCCACGAGCATGGCCCCGTCGCCCAGCCACTTGGCGATGCGCACCCCGCGGCGCGAACAGGCCGTGCGCAAGGCGCCCCGGAACACGCCGAGCAGCGCCACCGACCGCTCGTCGCCCTCGGTGGCCGTCATCGCCGTGAACCCCGAAAGGTCCAAGAAGGCGAACGTCCGGCGCACGCGCACGTCCAGATGGTCCCATGGCTTTGCTCAGCCCGGCGAATCGGCTGGCGCTCGGGCCGGCCGAGCAGGCGCCGTCTTTACGAGTACGACTGTGCTCCGATGGTCGACAGTGCGCACGGTCACCAGCGGGCCGCGTTCGGTTCGACTCTGCCTCACTTCTGTTTCGGGCGCAGGGCCCGCCGCAGCGCGTCGGCCTGCTCGGCCACGGCCCGGCGGCCGACGTCGGTGTGCACGCCCACCAGGTCGAAACCGTGGAACGTCCCCGGGTACAGATGCAGCTCGGTGGGTACCCCCGACTCGACCAACCGGCGCGCGTAGGCCAGGTCCTCGTCGCGCAGCGGGTCGTGCTCGGCGGCGAGCACGTACGCCGGTGGGAGCCCGGACAGGTCCTCGGCCCGAGCCGGCGCGGCGTAGGCGTCAGCCGGTCGCCCCCCGAGGTAGTGAGACCAGGCCTGGCCCAGCGCCACGCGGTCGATGAGGGCCATGCCGGTGGAGGCGATCTGCGACGGGGTGTCGAGGCGGTCGTCGAGCATGGGGTAGACGAGCAATTGAAAGGCGATGGCGGGTCCACCCCGGTCGCGCGCCGCGAGGCACACCGCCGCGGCCAATCCCGCGCCCGCGCTCGACCCTCCGACACCGAGGCGGGAGGCGTCGGCGCCGAGCTCACCGGCGTGCGCCGCAACCCAGGCCAGCCCGGCCAGAGCGTCGTCGAGGGCGGCGGGGTACGGCTGCTCCGGCGCCAGCGCGTAGTCGACCGACACCACGAGGCACTGCCCGGCCGAAGCGAGGGTCAGGCAGCGTTGCTCCTCGATGTAGAGGTCGCCGATGACGTAGCCGCCGCCGTGGAGGAACAGGAGCACGCCGCCGTGGTGTTCGCCGGGCGTGTAGATGCGTGCACCCACGCCGGAGGGCAGGGTCCGGTTCTCGACTTGCACGTCCCCGCGAGTGGGGATGTCCCGGCCCATGCCGCGCAGCATCGACGGGGTGTCGCGCAACCAACGGACGAGGTCCATGTCGTCGAACCCCGTGCCGGCCCCCGTGGGCATGCGGCCGAGCAGGGTGGCGAGCTCGGGGTCGAGCCCCGGCCAGGAGGTGGTGTCGGGCACCGACGCATCATGGCGCATGGTCACGGGCCAACATGGTGCGTGGCCGACATCCGTCCCATGGAGGCAGACGACGTCGAGGCGGCCGAGGCGCTGTGGCACCACAGTTGGGAGGCCCTGCGGCTGGCCTACGCGCTCCCGGGGGCGCCGGCGACCGCCGAGGACCGGGCCCGGTTGCGGCGTCGTATCGAGCACCTCTGGCGGACTGACCCCGAGGGCTCGTGGGTGGCCGACGACCACGGAATGGTGGTGGGCATTGCCCAGGCCTTCGTGCGCCAGGACTTGTGGGTGCTGTCTCTGCTCGGCGTGGCCGTGTCGGCCCAGAGCCAAGGGGTCGGCAAGGCGCTGCTGAACCGGGCCCTCACCTACGGCTCCCCGGATTCGCCCGGGCTCATCTTGTCGTCGCGCGACCCGCGGGCCATGCACCGCTATGTGCGGGCCGGCTTCCGGCTCCATCCCGCCGTTGTCGCGGTAGGCGAGCTCGACCGCGACCGGCTGGCGGCAGCAGCCGCTTCGGCCGAGATGCACCGGGTGCGGAAGGGGGATGCCGCCGACATGGCTCATGTGGCCGCCGTGAGCCGGGCACAGCGCGGCGCGGTGCACGAGCCCGACATCCACTTCCTCCTGGGTGAAGGGGCACGCTTGTTCCTGGTCGACGGGGGCTTCGCCCTGTTCGGTGCCACCCGGCCCATGCTCGTGGCCGCGGCCGACGACGACGGTGCCCGCGCCCTGCTGCTGGCCGGGCTGGCCGACGTGCATCACGGGGCCGGGGTCGAGGTCTTGTGGATGACGGGGTCGCAGCAATGGGCCATCGAGGCGTGCACGGAGCTGGGCCTGGAGCTGCACCCGGCCGGTGCGGTGATGGTGCGCGGCGCGCCGGGGCCGCTTCAGCCGTATCTCCCGAACGGCGCCTTCGGCTGAACCGCCATGTCGGCCCGCCGGCGATGGCCGCACCCGCCGCCCGGTAGGTTGAGCACATGAGCGCACCTCCGGACGACGGTCGCACGACCGACGATTTGGGCGACGAGGAAGAGCTCGACGAGGCCGACGAGATCGACGAGGCTTCGGAGGAGTCCTTCCCGGCCAGTGATGCTCCGGCCAACTGGGCCGGGCCCGCCGGCGGCTGACGCCGTCGCGGGGGACACAGGCGACCGACGGGGGAGCGGGTCGTGGACGTCGGCGTCACCGCGTTCGTCACCGACCGCACCCTGGGCCCCGCCGACCTGGCGCGCGCCGTCGAAGAGCGGGGCTTTGCCTCGCTCTACTTCCCCGAGCACACGCACCTGCCCGTCGACGAGGCGGCGCCTCCCGCACTCGTCGCCGGGGTAACCCTCGACGACTACCGGAGAACGTTCGACCCGTTCGTGGCGCTGGCCGCCGCCGCCACTGTCACCAAACGCATCCGGCTGGGGACCGGTGTGTGCCTGGTGGCCCAGCACGACCCGATCGTGTTGGCCAAACAGGTGGCCACTCTCGACCAGGTGTCGGGCGGGCGCGTGGTGCTCGGTGTGGGCTTCGGCTGGAATCGGCGTGAAGCGGCCGACCATGGCGTCGAGTTCTCGCAGCGCCGGGCCATCGGGGTCGAGAAGCTGCGCTGCATGCAGGCGCTGTGGTCGATGGAGCAAGCGCAGTTCGAAGGCGAGCACGTGCACTTGGCGCCGTCGTTCTCGTGGCCCAAGCCACTCCAGCAGCCGCGGGTACGCACCCTGGTGGGCGGGGCGGCCGGGGTGGGCACGTTCGCCGTGGTGGCGGAGCTGGCCGACGGGTGGATGCCCATTGGAGGTGCTGGGGTGTCCGGCGCATTGGGCGATTTGCGCCGGGCCTTGGTGTCCGCCGGCCGCGATCCGGGCCATGTGCAGGTCGTGCCGTTCGGCACGCTGCCCGACGAGGGCAAGCTCGAGCACTACCGCGCTCTGGGAGTCACCGAGGTGGTCCTGCGGGTGCCGTCGGGGTCTCGCGACGACATGTTGCGCGTACTCGACGACTACCGAGGCTTCTTGCCGGGCTGAGTCGACCAGCTCGGAGAACTTGTCGACACAGGAGACGACGAGGCGATGAATCGATTGCTACCTCGGGTGACGACGGCGCTCCCTCATGACCTCGTCGCAGCTGAAGAACTCGCCGACCATGGCACCGTCGGAGCAGCGGGCAAGGTGATAGCCGTAGGGGAGTACCTCGACGACGACGAACCCGCCGACCCATCCATCGAGGAACCGGCTCCAGAAGCACGCGAGGGTACCTACCGATAGGCGGCCAGAATCGGCTTCCTCCGGTTCGGTGAGCTGGCTCTGTTGGGCCAGAAGTTCTCTGTCGACGACGGTCATCTCGAACCTCCCGTGACGGTCATCGGCAGGATCGCAACCAGGGTTGAGCAGGTGTCGGCCGTTCCTGTCCCGGTATGGGCCTCTTCTTCGGCCCCTTCGCGGGGTTGGGCGCGGCTCCCAACACCAAGGCGAACGGTGCTGGGTGACCGGGCCGGACCCGAAGCTTCCGGACGCGAGATGGCAAACTTCGAAGATGAGAGACAGGCGCGCAGCCCTCCTCGCTGCCTTGGCGACGGTCGACGCGGTTGGAGCGGGAGTTGCTGCTCGTCACCGGATTGCCGGTGAGCCCCTCGGAATGGGTAAGTCCTTCGATGTCCGACAACCCGCCGTACTCGTGTTTTGGGGAACAGGACTGTCTGCACCGTTGTTGGCTCTGGTCGTCTCAGCTCTCGCGTTGCGCCGTGCCCCTCGGACATTCCGATTGCTCGGTGCGCTGTATGCCATCGGTGGACTGGTGGAACCGGTCCTCTGGGGGGGCCGGAGATGTCCTCGATACGCCCGGGTCCTCCTGGCTACCCATGTGGCCCTTGGCGTCGCCATAGCCCTTGTCCCGGACCAAGTCGTCGCTATCGCACCCGCTGACTAAGTCTGCACAGCCGGAAGACCCTGGGCCGATCGTCACGGCGCCCCGGGGTTCCGAGGGGCTGTTCTCGAGTCGATCGAGCTGCTCGGGGAACTGGACGATCTGACGGTGGAGGGCGACAGGTAGCCCCACGGGCCACCCGTGAGGTGCCGTAGAGGATCGCCAGACGATCAGCCGGCGAAGATGGTGGCGTACGCCTCGATGCCGTGGACGTACAACGCGGTAAACGGCAGCATCCCGATCCGCTTCACCGAACCGAGGCCCTGGTAGTAGCCCGCCAGCGCTTGGTTCACGTCGCCGCCCGTGGCCTTCAGCAGCGAGGCCAGATAAGCGGCGCCCAGGGCGATGTTCTGCGAGGCGACGTGCGGGTCCAGGTTGGCGTGCACCAGGGTCTGGTTCACGAAGGCCGCCGTCTGCGGCTCGACCTGGCACACGCCGATGGCTCCCGTGCTCGACACCAGGTTCGGCTGCCATCCCGATTCCCACCAGCACAGCGCCTCGAGCAGCGGCAGGGGGATGCCGTAAGTGGCGGCGGCGTTGGCGAAGTCGGGTTGCAGAGCCAGGCGGCTCGGGTGGGCGGCGAGCTCGGGCGGGACGTGCCCGGTGCTCTGGGGGACCTGATACGAGGCGAGGGCGATGCCGGGCCCGCCGGGCGTTCCCGCGCCCGAACTCGGGACCTGGAGGACCTGTCCGGCCAGCACCTTGTTGGGGTCGGCCAGGTGGTTGGCCGCCACCAGAGCAGCCACGGTGGTGTGCAGCCGGTTGGCGATGGCGATGAGGGTCTGCCCCTTCTGCACGGTGTAGGTGGACGCCACCGCCACGGGCACCTGGAACGAAGCCAGGGACAAGCCGTCACCGGCGGTGCCGGCGCCCGAACTCGGGACCTGGAGGACCTCTCCGGCCAGCACCTTGTTGGGGTCGGCCAAGTGGTTGGCCGCCACCAGAGCGGCCACCGTGGTGTGCAGCCGGTTGGCGATGGCGATGAGCGTCTGCCCCTTCTGCACGGTGTAGGTGGATGCCGACGCAGCGGGGGCGTCGCCCAGGGCAAGGGCGCCGGTAGTGGCCGCGGCCAGCAGCGCCGCCGGCCAGAACCGGCGCGTGCGGGACCCGCAGGCGTGGGGGGATCGCCTCATGTGCAACACCAGCAACAACCATCGGCGCGCCCTGGGCCGCGGACAAGCGGCTGACGCCAACGTTGTCCAACCGGCGCGCGCGTGCCTCAGCCAGCGAGGGCGCCCAGCCAGTTGCAGACGAGGGCTGTGACCTGGGCATCCTTGCCCCGCAAGCCGTGGTCGCCGCCCTCGATCCAGCGGTGGGTCACCGGCCCGGGAATGGCCCCGGTGGCCGTGGTCAGCTCCTCGGGGGTCCCGAAGGCGTCGCGGGTGCCCGACACGAAGAGGCACGGCACCTCCAGGTTCGGGAAGTGCTCGGTGCGGGACCGCTCAGGTCGCCCCGGGGGGTGCAACGGGTAACTGACGAGCACCAGCGCGGCTGCGGCTAGCCCCTCGGCCACGGCCATGGAGCACATACGTCCGCCCATCGAACGCCCGCCGAGGGCCAGTCGGCGAGGCGGCACCCCCAGGGCCGCGGCCAAGTCGCCGGCGCCCTGGCGCACCGCCTCGATCAACACCGGCGGCCGGTCCGGAGCGCGCCGCCCGGCCAGGCGATAGGGGAAGTCGATGCGCGACACGCCGAAGCCGGCGGCGGTGAGCGCTTCATCCAGGGCGACCAGCGCCGGCTGGTCCCGCCCGGCGCTCGCACCCGGTGTGAGCAGGACTCCCGCCACCCTCGTCACGGCTCGATCACGGCCCGATCATGACGCGACCGGGGCCCGGCCACCTTCAGGTCGGGGGCTCGGCTGCCGATAACCCAACGGAAGGACGACTTCGGAGGAGCCCAGCATGACCCCCGGATCCGAACCCCGGCCGTCGGCCCCCGACGACCTGGCTCGCCGCTACCTGGGTCTGCTGTCCGTGCTGCAGGAGGGTGTCCTCATCCAGGACGCCGACGGGAACGTGGTCGAGGCGAACGCCATCGCCGAGTTCCTCTTCGCATCGAGCGCCGGCGCGTTGGTCGGACGGCCCGACCCCACCCGTGGCGCCGTCGACGAGGACCACCAGCCCATCGCCGACGACCAGACGCCCGTCGCCCTCGCCCTGGCCAGCGGCAAACAGGTGTCGGGACGGACGATCGGGATCCACACGGCCGGCAGCACCTCCGTGCGCTGGTACTCGGTCAACGCGCAGCCGTTGGCCCCGGACGAGCCGTCTACGCCCACCGTGGTGGTGAGCTCGTTCACCGACATCACCGAGCGCAAGGCGCTCGAGGTCGAGCTCACCCATTTGGCCCTACACGACGGGCTCACCGGGCTGGCCAACCGCACGCTGTTGCTCGATCGCATGGGCCACGCCATTGCCCGTGCCACCCGGCGCCAACCCGACCCGACGGTGGGGGTGTCGGTGCTCTTCATCGACATCGACGCCTTCAAGTCGGTCAACGACGAGCTGGGCAGCCGGGCCGGTGACGAGATCCTGCGCATCCTGGCCCAACGGCTGCGCTCGGCCGTGCGCGAGGAGGACACCGTGGCGCGCGTCGGGGGCGACGAATTCGTCGTCCTGTGCGACGAGATGAACCGCACCGACCTGGCCCGCTTCTGCGTGCGCGTGACCCAGGTCTTCAGCCAGCCCGTCATCTGCCGGGTGGGACAGGACTGGCGCCCCGTGGCCATCGGCTGCACGGCGGGGGTGGCCATGGTCCGGTCCGGTGAAGACGCCGATCACTTCCTGCAGCGCATCGACCGGATGCGCAAGGAGCAGAGCGCGGCCTCGGCCGCCGAGCGCAGCGCCGGGTTCACAGCCCGGCCGACCTCGATCCCTCCCGCCGGCCCGGCCGCGCCGGGCGGGGGGACGGCAGGCGGGTCCCGGCCGCAGCCGGGATCACCGCACCACCGCCACCGTCGCTGACACCGGCTTTCGACGCTTCGAGCCTCCCCCCGCTCTTCGATCAGCCGCCGGCCCTGGCCCGGATCAGCCCCCGCAGCTTCCGAGGGGTTCGTTCACCATCCACCCCGGGTCCTGCCCGGTGATGCCCGGCGCCCCGGCGCCGCCGCTGTCGTTGGCGTAGACGCCGCACGTGCCCGCATAGGCCCCGGGCGTCCCGAACGGTGCCGCCGGTGAACGCTGGGGGTCGGGGTCCTGGTAGGTCTGGAAGCCCGGCTCGGCGTTCATCTGCTGGGGCGTCTCCGACCGGTAGGTATTGAAGCTCTGTCCGCCTTGTGCCGCGCAGTTCTCGCTGGTGGCGTCACCGCTCGAGCAGTTGTAGGGCTCCTGGGTGGAAGCCGGGGCCTTGTTCTCGAAGACGTTCCCGCTCTCGGGCGTGCCGGCCGTGCAGGTGTCCGCCGCGTTGTTGTTCTGCGGGTTGGTCCCGTCGCAGCCGTAGTAGACGGTCTGTTGATCGGTGGTGAGTTCCGAGCAGATGCCGTCCGCACACTCGCCCTCGGAGAAGTTGGCCAACCCTTCGGGCTTGGTGGCGCTGAACGCCTCCAGCGCGCTCTGCGGGGTGATGGACAGCTGCAGGGCCCCGCCGTCGGACGGGCCGTTGACGGCTCCGTCGGTGCCGTTCAACCCGCTCACCCCGTCGTGCTCGCCGTTGTCGAGGTTGTCGTTGGCCCCGAAGTAGACGATCAGGCCCTGGGTGATGATGGGCTGAAGGTCCGTCGCCGATCCCGTGTCCGGGGTCACCGTGGTCGTGCCCGGGTTGTCGTCCTCACAGGGCTTTCCCGCTGCCGCCACCACCGGGCAGTACCACTGGTAGTAGTCGTAGTTGGCTTCGAAGCCGGCGCCGCCGGCGTTGTCGCCGCAGCCGGGGCCGGTCCCGCCGTCCGTGCCGTCGGTGTTGGCCGCCACGCACCCGGCGTGCGGGCTGCCGGTCGAGCCGGGAATCCCTACCGACTCGATGGTCGGCGTCCCCACAGAATTGGGGTCGTTGGGCGCCATGTCGTTGCCCCACTCGGCGTACCGCGTATTCGACGAGTTGGGGTCGCCGTTCGAATTCCCGCCGCCTTCGCCGTTCACGGCCAGGTTGTGACAGCCGGGGTCGGTGGCGCCGTTGGGCGTGTTCCACGCTTCGGCGTTCCACTGGCAGTCCTGTTGATCCTGCGAGTACCCGCCGGCACTGGCCGCTGCCGACACCCCGGCACATCCGGCCAGGGCCAGGACGACCGCCCCCACGCCGACCGTTCCCGCACCGATGGCCCGGCGCGCCGCTCGGTCCCGCTTGCGCCCGTGCATCACTGCATTCCTCCCCGCCCCCCGAGGACGAGGACAGGCGCCGCCGGCACGGTGATGCATCGGTTCCGCCCCGACGCGCCGCCCGCGGTGTCCGCCCGGTGCTTCCGCCGCACCGCCAGGCGACACTGACACGGGCGTCAGGTGCTGTCAAGCTTCCTCGGCCAGGGCTGTCGCCGCCGCTTTCTCTACGCTAGGCCGGCCCATGGTCGTCCCCGCCCCCCGTCTCCGTCCCGCTGACGCGGCCGCCCACCTGGCGCGGCGCGACCGAGTCCTCGCCCAGCTGGTGGCGCGCCACGGCCCGCCGTTGCTGGGGCGCCGGGTGCCCGCCTCGGCCCGCTTCGCCGCGGTGGCCGAGTCGATCGTCTACCAACAGTTGAACGGGCGGGCCGCCGCCACCATCCACGACCGCGTGCTCCAGGGCCTGGGCGGCACCATGTCGGCCGACGCCATCCTCGCCACGCCCATCGACGTCTTGCGCGGGTGCGGCCTCAGCGCAGCCAAGACGGCGGCGCTCGTCGACCTGGCCACCAAGGTCCGCGCCGGCGCGGTGACCTTCGACCGCATCGGGCGCCTGCCCGACGACGAGGTGGTGGCCCAGCTGGTGCAGGTGAAGGGCATCGGTGTGTGGACGGCGGAGATGTTCCTGCTGTTCACCTTGGGGCGGCTCGACGTGTGGCCGGTCGGCGACTACGGCGTGCGCACCGGGTTCGCCCGGGCCTGGGGCCTGGCCGAGGTGCCGACGCCCAAGGAGCTCGTCGCCCGCGGGGACCCCTTCCGCCCGTACCGCAGCGTGGTGGCCTGGTATTGCTGGCGGGCCCTGGACGCGGGCTGACGTCGAGGACGGCGCGGTGAACTTCTTCTGGTTCCACCTCATGCCCTGGCCGTATCTTCCGCCGCCGCGCCAATTCCTGGCGGAGCACGAGGCAGCCTGGGTGACGCTGTCCAACTCGGAGTACGACCCGGCGCGCGGCGGCGAGCTGTACCGGCGTTATCTGGGCGAGCTGGTGCTGGCCGAGGAGCTCGGGCTCGACGGGGTGGTGGTCAACGAGCACCACCAGAACGCCTATGGCCTCATGCCGTCGCCCAACCTCATGGCCGCGGCGCTGACCCAGCGCACCGAACGCGTCCGCATCTGCGTGCTCGGCAACGCCCTGCCGCTGTACCAACCCCCCACACGCGTGGCCGAGGAGATGGCCATGCTCGACGTGCTGTCGGGAGGCCGGCTCATCGCCGGCCTGGTAGTGGGGGGCGGTCCCGAGTACTACTCGTACAACGTCGACCCGACCGACG
>DATGGF010000116.1:0-4631 GCA_035308625.1 Acidimicrobiales bacterium
TGATGTCCGAGCAGTAGCCCACCCCGTCGTCGGCCAGGGCCAGCTCGCCACCGAAATCGCAAACCACCAATTCCCCCGGCTCGATGCGGCGCTCCGACGCATCGTGATGCGGGCTCGCCGCGTTGGGCCCCGACCCGACGATGGCGAAGTTGACGCGGTGATGCCCTTCGGCCAGCAACCGGGTCGAGATCTCCTCCGACACGGCCCGCTCGGTTCGGCCCACCAGCGCGATGTCGCCCCGCTGGAGCGCCTCGGCCACGCGGTCGGCGGCAGAGGCCGCCGACCGCAGCGCCCGGACCTCAGCGGCGTCCTTCACGGCCCGGAGCGGCCCCGTCACCGCCGAGGCGCTGAGGAATCTGGCGCTCGGCAGCCGACGCTGCAGTCCGAGCAGTGTGACGGCCCAGGCGCGGTCCGACAGGCCCATCGCCTGGTCGGTGTTCCCAACGAGGCCAGCGACGAGATCGAGGGGATCGTCGGTCTCGCCCCATGGGTGCAGACGGAACAGCGAAGGGTCGTCGGGGACCTTGGGCGCCTCGAGCTGTGGCACGAGCAGCACCGGATCACCCACGAGTGAGAGGACAAGCATCGTGAGCCGTTCGAGCGGCATGGCCCGATAGCCGGTGAGCCAGGGGAGGTCGGCCCCATGCGACAGAAGCAGGACGTCAATGGCGAGCTCCTCCATACGCCGACGCACCGCGTCGATCCGACGACGGCGTACGGTCCCGATCGGGACCTCGGATGCCTCGGGCTCGACGGTGGGAGGGCTCATGATGCGCGGGCCGACGTCGGGACCTGGGACCGGGACGTGCTCGAACCAGCGGCGGCGCGGGGCGCAGCGGCAGCACCGGCGGCAGCGCCGGAGCCAGCGCCGGCGGCAGCGCCGGCCGCAGCCCGTGCGTGATAGCTCGACCGCGTGAGCGGGGAGGCCTGGACGTGAGCGAAGCCCATGGCGCGACCCGCATCTGCCACGCGCTCGAACTCGGCCGGCGTCCACCAGCGCGCCACCGGCAGGTGACGCGCGGTCGGGCGCAAGTACTGGCCCAGGGTGACTATGTCCACTCCCACTGCTCGCAGGTCGGCCAACGTGGCGACCACTTCCGGTTCCTCCTCCCCCATGCCCAGGATGAGGCCCGACTTCGTGGTGAGGCCGGCATCGTGGGCCCGGGCCAGGACCGAGAGGCTGCGGGCATAACCGGCAGAGGGGCGCACGGCGCGCTGGAGCCGGGCCACCGTCTCGATGTTGTGGTTGAGCACATCGGGCGCAGACCCGAAGATCGTCGCCAGGGCATCCGCGTCACCCTTGCAGTCGGGGATGAGCAGTTCTACCGCCGTGCCGGGGCAGCGGGCCCGGATGGCAGCCACCGTGGCGGCGAAGGCGGCCGCCCCTCCGTCGGCCAGATCGTCACGGGCGACGGCGGTGACAACTGCGTGAGCCAACCCGAGACGGGCCACCGCACTCGCCACTCGGGCAGGTTCCCCATCGTCGAGCGGCAGCGGATGGCGGGTATCCACCAGACAGAAGCCGCAGGCGCGAGTGCACCGGTCGCCGTTGATCATGAACGTGGCGGTGCCATCGGCCCAGCATTCGAAGATGTTGGGGCACCCGGCCTCTTCGCACACCGTAACCAGGTCGAGCGATCGAAGCGTGTGGCGAAGGTCACGGAACTCGGGTCCCATGTGGGCCGGTACCCGCAACCACTCCGGCTTACGGGTGGCCAGGGCAAGCCCGCCGTCGGGGTCGACGCCGGCCTGGCGCAGGCGGATGTGCAGACGAGGACCATCGGCCATGGCGCGGGCCCCGGCCGAGGCGGACACGTCTTGGCGCTCATGATTCCCACCGGGCGCCCAGCGCCGCACCGCTGCTTGCACCACTGCGTCGACGACATCCTCCATACGGGCAGCGACACCTTCGGCCCGCATGGATGTCACCTCCTTGTCGGCGATCCCACAGGGGACGATGCGCCGGAACCATCCGAGGTCCGGATCGACATTCAGGGCGAACCCGTGCATCGAGCGCTCGCGGCTGACGCGCACACCGATGGCGCAGATCTTGCGAGGTGACGGCCCTTCGGGATCCACCCACACGCCGGGGTACCCCGGGAGACGCCCGCACACGAGCCCGAAAGTCCCGAGGGCGTCGATCACCACCTGCTCGACATCGGCGACATGGCACGGCATGCTCGACGGTCCGGTGGCTACGTCGACGATGGGATAGCCGACGAGCTGTCCCGGCCCGTGGTAGGTGACATCGCCGCCCCGGTTGGTCCTCACCACGTCCGCTCCGACGTCGGCCGGGTCCACCAGGATGTGTCCGAGATCGCCCCGCAGTCCAAGGGTGAACACGTGCGGGTGCTCAAGGAGCAGCAGGTGGTTCTCCCGGCTGCCCCGGTGCAACGCGGTTTGCAGGATGAAGGCCTCGGAATAGGGGACCCGTCCGAGCCAACGGACTCGCAGCATCGGCAGCCCTAGAGCTCCGCCGCCCAGTCGTGTGTGGCCAGCAGTTCGGCCACCCGCGCCACGAACGCGGCGGCATAGGCGCCGTCCACGGCCCGGTGGTCCCAGGCCAGGCAGAGCAGGCCCATCGAGTGGATGGCGATGGCTTCCGTGCCGTCGTCCTGGACCACGACGATGGGGCGCCGCTTCACGCCGTCGGTGGACAGGATCGCCACCTGGGGCTGGTTGATGATGGGTGACGTCATGAACGTCCCGAAGGGGCCGGCGTTGGTGATCGAGAACGTGCCCCCGGAGATGTCGTCCGCGCTCAACTTCTTGTTCCGGGCCCGGTCGGCCAGCTCCCGGATCCGCCGGGCCACGCCGCGCAACGTGAGCTCTTCGGCTCGGGGGATGACCGGCACGATGAGCCCCTCGTGATCGAGGTCGACGGCGATGCCGAGGTTCGCTCGATGGTGCACGATCAATGAGTCCTCCCCCACCGAGGCATTGAGGCGCGGCCACTCGCGCAGCGATTCAACGGTGGCCCGGACCACGAAGGGGAGATAGGTGAGCGAGAAACCTTCCTCTTGGCGGAACGCGCCGCCCTGCGCCCGACGGGTCCGCTCCACGTTCTCGTAGTCGGCCTCGACGACCACCAACGTGTGCGGCGAGGTCGCCTTGGACCGGACCATGTGCTCGGCGGTCCGACGGCGGATGTTGGTGAAGGGAATGACCTCGTCGGTGCCTGCCCATCCAGCACCAGCCGGTGCGGCCGCCGGTGCGGCTGTCGGTGTCGTGCCCGGGCTCGGCGGGCGTCGCGTACCGGCTGACACGGGTGCCGGCCCGCCACCGGCCCGTCGTTCGTCGATCACCGCCAGTACGTCGGTGCGCGTGATACGCCCCCCCAAACCCGTACCGGTGACGGCCGAAGCGTCGATGCCGTTTTCGTCGAGTAGCCGGCGAACCACGGGTGAAAGGATCCTGCCGCCCCGCTCGCGGACCTCGTCCGCCGACCCCGCCGCCGCTGCTGGCGGAGCCGCAGGTGCGGGCGGAGCCGCAGGTGGGGCGGCCTGTGGCAGTTCGTCGGCGACAGGCTGAGGAGCCGGTGGAGGAGGCGTCGGCGGAGGAGGCGCCGCCGCCGGCGGAGGCGGGGCGGGTGCAGGGGTGGGGGTGGGTGCGGAGGCCGGCGCAGCCGGGGTGGCGGTGTCGGCATCGGACCGAGCCCCGCCGGCGGGCCCAGCGGAGGCACCGTCGGACACGACGGCCAGGACCGTCCCGACATCGACGGTCTCGCCCTCAGCCACGACGATCTGCTCGAGCACGCCTGATGCCGGCGAGGGCACCTCGGAGTCCACCTTGTCCGTCGACACCTCGAACAGCGGCTCGTCGCGCTGGACCGCATCCCCGACGGCCTTGAGCCATTTGGTCACCGTCCCTTCAGTGACCGTCTCACCCAGCTGTGGCATGACCACGTCAGGCAACGTGCAACCCCCTACCGGTCAGCGCCAGCACGGTTTCCCCGAAGGATTCGGACAAGGTGGGATGCGGCTGTATGAATTGGCCGACCTCCTCCGGAGTCGCTTCCCAATTGATGGCCAGGTACCCGGCGGAGAGCTGCTCTGTAACCCAGGGCCCCACCATGTGGACCCCGAGAATCCGCCCTGCCCGTCCTCCCTCGGCACGTTCGGCGACCACCTTCACGAGCCCATCCGTCTCACCGATGATGCGGGCCCGGCTGTTGCCACCGAACGGGTCCTTCTTCACGACGATGTCGAACCCGGCCTCACGAGCGGCACGCTCACTGAGCCCGGCGAAGGCAACCTCGGGATGGCAGTAGATGCACCACGGGACGCGTGAGTAGTCGACGGGTACCACATGCTCGCCGAGCATGCCTTTGACCGCGACGATTCCCTCGGCGAAGCCGACGTGGGCCAACTGCGGCGTGTCGACGAGGTCTCCCACGGCGAACACCCCGTCGGCCCCTGTGCGCATGTACTCGTCGACGACGACGAAGCCCCGGGCGTCGACCTCCACTCCGGTGCCGGCGGCGAGCAGCCCCTCGCTCAGCGGACGCCGCCCGACGGATACCACCACGGCGTCGACCGTCACCGACTGACCGTCGCCGAAAGCGACGGTCGTCCCGTTGGGCCCTGGCGTATGGCCGGTCACCTGCACCCCGGTGTGCACGGTGATGCCCC
>DATGGF010000117.1:0-2222 GCA_035308625.1 Acidimicrobiales bacterium
CGGTCCCCGGCACCTGCTCCACCGACGCCGGCAAGCCCGAGCTTGCCCCGCAGGCGCTCTCGCTGATCAACGCCGACTCGAGCGATCCGACCGCCAAGACGGCGCGGTCACTCGGGATCACCGGTAGCGGCGTCACGGTCGCCTACATCGCCGACGGCGTCGACACCCAGAACCCCGACTTCATGCGGAACGGCAAGTCGGTCTTCGTCGACTACCAAGACTTCACCGGGACCGGAACCTCGGCACCGACGGGCGGCGGCGAGGCGTTCATCGACTCCAGCTCCATCGCCGCCCAGGGCACGCAGAGCTACAACATCAGCAACTACAGCGCGCTCCCGCTCAGCACGCCGTGCTACGTCAAGGTCGAGGGCGTCGCCCCGGGAGCCAACCTCGTCGGGCTCGTCGCCTTCACCGGAGAGTCCGGATTCAACTCCACCATCCTGCAGGCGATCGACTACGCGGTGAGCGTCGACCATGTGAACGTTCTCAACGAGTCGTTCGGCTCCAACCCGTTCCCCGACGACTCCGCCAGCCTTGACCTCATCAAGCAGGCCGACGACCTGGCGGTCGCTGCGGGCACCACCGTCACCGTCTCGACCGGCGACGCCGGCGTCACCAACACGACCGGTTCGCCCTCGGACGATCCGAACCTCATCGGCTTGGGAGCCACGACCTCGTACGAGGTCGACTCCCAGCTCGGGTACGGCGGATTCCAGTTCCCGGGCGTCACCGGCTTCCTCAACGACAACATCAGCTCCTTCAGCTCGAGCGGCTTCACGCAGACCGGTTCGGTCCTGTCCGCTGTTGCCCCCGGCGAGCTGAACTGGGTGCTGTGCACCCCCAATCTGTCGCTCTTCGCCGACTGCGCCAACTTCGCCGGCCAGCCGACACCCGTCCTTGAAGGCGGCGGCACCAGCGAGTCGTCACCGCTGACGGCCGGCGTCGCCGCGCTCGTCATTCAGGCCTACGAAAAAACGCACAGCGGGAGCGCCCCGACCCCCGCCCAGGTGAAGCAGTTCATCACCAGCACTGCAGACGACATCAACGCTCCGGGCGACCAGCAGGGAAGCGGTCTCGTCGACGCATACCGGGCCGTCCTGGCCGCCGAGGATTACCAGGCGACGCCGCCCGCCGGCTCGGAGAACATCATCCTGAAGAGCTCCGACCAACTCGACGCCGTGGGCGGCACCGGCACGCCCGAATCCTTCAGCGAGCAGCTGACCAACATCGGTCCGACGACCCAGACAGTGCACCTCGGCAGCCGGACACTCGGACCGTACTCGACGTTGACGACCGACACGGTCACCCTCAGCGATACGGCCAGTCCGCACAGCACCGATTACCAGGGGTTCAACGACAACTTCGAGACCGTCAACTTCAACGTTCCAAGCGGCGTCGACCGCCTCAACGGGTCGATCGCGTACCAGGGCTCGTCCGGCGCCTTGAGCGCCCGGGTCCGCCTGGCGCTCGTCGACCCGAACGGCCGCCTCGCCGAGTACTCGGTCCCGCAGGGCATCGGGAACTACGGCGACGTCCAGGTGACCGATCCAATCGCCGGCGCGTGGACGGCCTACATCTGGAGCCGTGACTCGGCCGACGGCGGCACCACCGGACCGGTCGTGTTCGGAGCCGGTGTCGCCTCGTACCAGAGCTTCGGGCAGCTCAGCACGTCCAGCCTCACGCTTGCACCGGGGGCCACCGGCTCGTTCACCCTGTCGGCGACCACCCCGCAGACTCCCGGTGACCAGGCCGGCTCGATCACCGTCACCCCGGTGGGCCAGACCGCCGAGACGATCCCGGTCAGCCTCAGATCGCTTGCCCCGGCGGGACCGACGAGCTTCTCCGGCGTGCTCACCGGCGGCAACGGCCGCTCAGTGGTCAACGGGGAGACCGAGTACTACCAGGTGAACGTGCCGACCGGCGCGCCGGCCTTGAACGCCTCGGTGAACCTGGCCGACAACCCGGACAACCAGACGATGGCGTGGCTGATCGACCCGTCGGGGCAGGCCGAGGCCTACCAGAGCAACGTGCTGGTGACCCTCAGCAAGAAGGGCAGCCTCCAGGCCCAGAACACCCTCGGAACGAACCTCCATGTCATCAACCCGGCCGCAGGCCGCTGGACCTTGGCAATCGACTTTGCACCGACCGTTTCGGGGACGGCACTCAGCGAGCCGTTCACCGTGAACTTCGACCAGACGGCGCCATCCGTTCGCGCGACGGGA
>DATGGF010000118.1:0-2165 GCA_035308625.1 Acidimicrobiales bacterium
GGACTCGGCCGAACCGCCCGCGGCCGGCGCGCCGCTCGACTCCTTGGACCCGGCGTAACCGGACAGGAGCTGGATGACCTGCTGGCGCACGCGGGAGAGGTCGGCGCCCAGCTTCACGAGCACCTGGGCGGCCACACCTTCGCCCTCGCGGATCAGGCCGAGCAGGATGTGCTCGGTGCCGATGTAGTTGTGGCCGAGCTGGAGGGCCTCGCGCAGCGACAGCTCGAGGACCTTCTTGGCCCGAGGGGTGAACGGCGGGGAACCGGTGGGGGCGGTGCCGGAGAGGCCGATGGTCTCCTCGACCTTCTCGCGCACGGCTTCTAGCGAGATGCCGAGCTGCTCCAGGGCCTTCGCCGCCACGCCTTCACCCTCGTGGATCAGACCCAGGAGGATGTGCTCGGTTCCGATGAAGCTGTGGTTCAGCAGGCGCGCCTCTTCCTGCGCCAGCACCAACACCCTCCGGGCCCGATCAGTGAAGCGTTCGAACACCTGACCGCCTCCCTCGACGGCTCGACTTCATGAGCATTCTACTGGCCGGCTCCTGATGGCCGGCATCGTCCTCCGCCCTGTTGTGACGTGACCAGAGGCACTTGCCTATCCATCGGCACCCCGCATGGCTGACCTGACCAGATTCACATACCGTGGCCAGGGAGATCCCACACCCTCGGGCCACCGCGCCGACCGTAGCGCCGCCGTGTCACCGCTTGTGTCCACCGATCGTGCCCCTCACCTGGCACGACACCACCGAAAGGCACCCCGCGCCCCGCAGCGCCGTCTGTCGGGGGTCACGGCCCGTCGCCTATCGTGCTCCCTGGTGAACGCCGCCCCCCTCCTCGGTCTTCCCGGCATGGACGAGGATCTCGCCCGCCTGGAGCCGGAGCTGCGCGAGTCGGTCAAGTCCGGCGACCTCTTCCTCGACGAGGTGACGACCCACCTCATCGACGCCGGGGGCAAGCGCCTGCGCCCGGGGCTGGCCCTGGCATCCGCCTCCGCCGGCCGGGGCGGCGCCGGCCCGGACGACCTCCAAGGTGCCGTGGCCGTGGAGCTGGTCCACCTGGCCTCGCTCTACCACGACGACGTCATGGACGAGGCCACGGTGCGCCGCAACGTCGAGAGCGTCAATGCCCGCTGGGGCAACCTGGTGGCCATCGTGGCCGGCGACTTCCTCTTGGCCCGGTCGGCCGAGATCGCTGCGTCGCTCGGCACCGAGATCGCCGGCCTCCTGGCCAACACGCTCGGCCGGCTGTGCGAGGGCCAGGTGGCCGAGGTGCGCACCGCCTACAACGTCGATCGCACCGAGGACCAGTACTTCACCGCCATCACCGGGAAGACAGCCGCGCTCATGTCGACGTCGTGCCGCATCGGCGCTCTGACCGGGGGCCTGCCCCGCACCGAGGTCGACGCGCTCACCGACTTCGGGCAGAGCTTCGGGATGCTCTTCCAATTGCGCGACGACCTCCTCGACGTGGTGGCCACCGAGGAGGAGCTGGGCAAGCCGGCCGGACAGGACCTGGCCGAAGGCATCTACACCCTGCCCGTGCTCCTCTCGCTGCGCGACGCCGAGCTGGGGCCGGAACTGCGCTCCCTGCTCGGTCGGCCGCTGGGACAGCCAGAACGGGAGAAGGCCAAGGCCATGGTGGCGGCGTCACCGGCCATCGAGGCCACCACCGCCGCCGCCCAGCGCTGGGTCGAGTCGGCGGTGGCCGCCACCGGCGGGCTGTCGAGCCCGGGCCTGGCCCAGGCCCTGGCCGAACTCGCCCGCGGCCTGCTCGACGACCTGCCGGTCCCCAGCCGCTAGTCAGGCGCCAGCCGCTAGGACCCGGTCGCTAGGACCCGGTCGCTAGGCGCCCGTCGCCGACCCGGCCGCCGGGGCGGCCCCGCCACAGCGCTGCTCGATCTTGCCCACCCGGGCGGTCACCTTGTCCTGCCGGTGCTCGACGCGGCTGATCAGCTTCTCGATCCGCTGGGCCCGCTTGGTGTTGCCCTTGGCCGTAGCCTTCTGCTCGGCCGCCTGGAGCTTGGGCAGCACGGTGGAGATCCGGTGCTCCACCCGGTCGAGGCGGGCCAGGGCGTGCGGCGCCCGGGCGCACACGTTCGCCGGCGTCGTCCCGGAACCCGCTGATCCCGACGGTGTCGACGGGGTCGAGGCGAAGGCGGCTCCGCTC
>DATGGF010000119.1:0-5336 GCA_035308625.1 Acidimicrobiales bacterium
ACCGACAAGCAGCTCGAGGATGCCCTGAACGACCACATCTTCTCGATGCGGGGCTCCGTTGCCTGGCGCCAGCTTGTTGGAAAGTACTTCACTCCCGAAGCCCTCGAGCTCTTCCGACGCGCCCGCAAGACGCAATAGGCCGCGGCCGCGGCGCGGCGGCGAGATGGCCGGACCCGCACTACGTGCCGGCTACCGGCTCCTGGAGCGTCCGGTGCTGAGCGTCCTGATTCCCTATTCCTGGACGAGCCAGAGGATGGCGTTTGCCGGCGTCCCGAGGGTCGACCCCGACCCCGGCGAGGAGAGCGCCAGATTGACGGTCTTCGCCGGCCCCCCTGGGGTTCCAGCGAGGATCGGCACGACAAACGTGGTCTGCGGCTGTTCTTGAGAAAGGATGACGCTGCCCGACGTGGCCTGGTAGTCCGTGCCCGCCGTCGCCGTCCCGTCACTCGTCGCGTAGGCAACCGAGATCTGTCCCGTCCCGCCCGTCCGCGTCACGGTGATCGCGGCGAATCCTCCGGCAACCTGCGTCGCGCTGAAATTCGCGGTGCTGAACTGCAGGATCCCACCCACGTCCGCGTCGGCAATCGTGAGAGTCGCCGAGGCATTCGCGCCGAGGAGTCCCCCGGAGACGCCTGACAGGGCAAGCACCACCGTCTTGTTCCCCGACTGTCGGAGATCTCGAAGAATTGGGACGCTGAAGTTTTGCGTCGTCTGTCCGGGTGCAAAGGTCAAGGTGCCCGACGAGGAAATGTAGTTCTGCCCTGCGACCCCCGTACCACCGGAGGTCGTCGCGAACTTCACGCTCACGCTCTGGGACGCGCTGCCCGTCAAAGAGACCGCGATCGTGGCACTGCCTGAGGCCTCGCTCACGGAATAGGCGCTTAGGGAGAATTGAACGACCGGGTCGTCGGTTCCTATCGTGAGGACGGCCGTGGACGGCGCACCGAGCTCAGCGCCATTGCCCGGATTCGAGAGCGTGAGGTTCACGGTTTCGCTCCCCTCGACCACGTGGTTGTCGTTGATCGGAACGACGCAAGTCGCAGAGCTGACCCCCGCCGCAAAGCTGAGGGTCGTGTTCACTGAGGTGTAGTTGGCTGGCGCCTTGGCCGTGCCGTCCGAGGTCGCGCATTGGACGGTGACCGCCGCCGCCAGATTCCGCGAGCGCACGACCGTGATGCTCGCCTGCTTTCCGGTCTCGGCCACGGAATAGCTCGAGGCGCTGAACTGGATTACCGGATTCGTTGTGAGAATCGTGAGGGGGGCTGACTTTGGCGTTCCGAGGGTCGCTCCCCCACCCGGCGTCCCGATGCTCAACGTGAGGGTCCGGTCGGGGTGTGGAGTTGGGTCATTCAGGATCGTCACGACGAACGACTGGGACGTGACCCCGGCGCCGAACCTGACGATCGCGCTTCCCGAAGGGGGGAGGTAGTCCCGTCCACTCTGCGCCGTTCCCGCCGTCGTCTTGAAGTGCACGCTCACGCCGCTCGCGGTGCCCCCGCTCCGTATGACAGTGATCGTGATGCTCTGGCCCACTTCAGAAACGCTGTAGGCAGCGGCACTGAGGGAGAGCGTCCCCGCCGGATACGCGTTCGTGATCGAAAGCACTGATGTACCCTGGGCACCCACGACACCCCCCGCCGAGGGACCGCTGAGGCTCAGCAGGACGGTGAGCGTTGGCTGGAATGTCGTCGTTGGAGTCACGAGAACGCTGAATGTCTGCGAAGAAATCCCCGCTGCGAACACCAGGGTGCCTGAGGCAGCCGTGTAGTCCACCCCCTGCTTGGCCGTTCCATCGGCCGTTGCATAGTTCACGCTCCCGGTACCAGCGGTCGACCCGGTTCTCGTGACCGTGATCAGCGCGGTCGGTCCGGCCTGCGTGACGGAATAGCCGCTCCCGCTGAACTCGTACACGGGATTCGAAGCGAGGATGGTCAGAACGGCAGACGACACGGTCCCAAGGGATCCGCCCCCCTGGGGCTTGGAGAGCGTGAGCCCCACCGTGAGGTTCCCCTGGACGCCCGACGCATTGGTCTGCACGGTGAAAGTTGCGCTCGTCTGCCCTGCCGCGAAGTTGAGAACGCCGGAGCTTGCCGCATAGTTCTTGGGCGCGGTGGCGGTGCCATTCGAGGCCGCATAGGCGACCGAGACTCCGCTCGCGATCCCGCCCGAGCGCGTCACAGTGATCGTAGCGAGCCCACCCTCGCTCACCGAGTACGAGCTCGTGCTGAATTGCATGGCCCCTGGTGCGTCATCGTCCTGGATCGTGAGCACCGAGGTATCCTGTCCGCCGAGGATCGTGCCGGCGGAGGGGCTGCTCAAGGAGAGCATCACGGTCTGGTTGCCCTCGTACGCAGTGTCGTTTGTGATCGGCACGGCGAACGTGCGAGTTGACACTCCCGCGGCAAATGTCAGGGTTCCGGAAGTCGGCGTGTATCGGGTGGTATCGGCCGTCCCCTCCGAAGTCGCGTACTGTACCGAGGCAGCAAGCGCAGTCCCCCGAGTTCTCTGGACGGTTATGGTCGCGCTCGGTGTCCCCTCGACGACCGTGTAAGTCGGGGCCGTGAACTCGAAGCTCGGGGCGGCCAGTTGCTGATGCGCGAGGGAAATGATGTCGGCGAGCGCCGGGTTCAGGATGTCGGTCTGATAGATCTCGAGATAGTCGGCACCGCCCTGGATCCCGGAGTTCACGGCCTGCAGAAGATCCGCATGGGCATCGCAGGGCTTCACACCTTGGTCGAGGCGGCACGACGCATCGCCCGTCGCGAACCACAACAACTGGTGGCCTGTGTTCAGGGTATTCGTGAACGATGTGACAAGCGGCATGATGAAGAAGTCTGAAAGAGCGTTGTTCTGGAGTCCGAACTGGGTGGGATACTGCCCGACGGAGATCTGAACCAGCTGGGTGTCAAGATTCGCCCATGCGGGATCGAGATTCCCTGCATCGTCGATAGGGGGAAAGCTCGTGGGAAGAATGCTGGGAACGATCTTGGACTGCGGAAATGCCCCGGCGAAGGCGGCGACTATCTCGGTCCAGGCGTTCTTCACGAGCATTGCCGTGTACCCTGCGTTCTGCCACGATTGCACGTCGTTGCTGGTCGTGCAGCCTTGAGACGCCTTCCCCGTGTTGGCGGGAAGGGTGATCTCCTCGGACCGGAGGTTGATCCCCGTAATCTGCACTCTCCCGATCGCCGTCCCTGCGTAGTGGGCGCCCAGGCTCTGGATGAAGGTGCTCCACTTGGAAAGAAAGACCGGATCCCAAGGGATCGGTATCTCGACCGACTGGCAGCCGGCCGATGGATCGATGGTCTTGAACCCTTGCGCTCCCTCGGCGAAGAGCCACGACGGGGTCCCCTCCCCCGCCGCGACCGAGATCGCGACCAGTTTGCCGGCCGCCTGCGCCGCCTGTATGTTGGCGTCCAGGTAGGCGAAGTTGTAGACGCCGTCGCTGGGCTCGACCTCCGACCAGTTTTGACGCAGCGAGATGCCGTCCACGGCTGCGTTTTGCAAGGTCCCCGGCTGGACCTTCATGGAGTCGCCGATGAGGGCGTAGACCCCGGTATCAGTCGGGGCGACGTACGGGGGAGCCTGGGCCTTAAGGGAGCGAGGGACGCCAACGAGGCCGATGGCGACAAGGACGTGCAGTGTGATGCGCATCACAGACACCGTGTGCCCTTGTAGAGGTGAACTCTCCCAACGGCGAAATAGTCACGGGGCGGAGTCTAGTAGGGTTTCTGCCAGTTGGCAAGACCATCATCGGAACCGCCCATGCCAAGGGCCTGCCGACAGGCCGGTAGCAGAGTTGCTGTGCGAGATGCGATCTTACGCTGTGCGCAGCGAGACTCAATCAATGCTAGACAGATCTGCACACGGTGGATCACCTGGACGAGGCGCGTGGTCGCGAATGGCTGCGAACCTGAAATCAGGCAGGGGATGGGACCGACTTGCCGAGTGGCTCACGAGTGGGAGGCGACGCTAGGGACGAGCTCGGTGGCCTCCTGGGCCCGCCCTGGACCTGAGGGACGGGACACCCGAACGACCTCGGAGGTAGAACCCTGAAGGACTTGAAGAAGGTTGAGCGAACCGTCATTGAAAGCGTCGCGAGGCAGTTTTCGGCGACGTGGGAGAGGAGTGGTGATTCCTCCGACGTCTATCTCGTGGTCGCCGGGAGGCGCGTCGGTCTTGAGATCAGGACCCTCGCACTACGCGAGAGGGCCCCAAGGAAAGCCGCGACGCCTCGCTTGAGATTCGATCGGGTTGCGACCAGGCTCATCGAACGCTTGCGAGCGAGCGCTGGTGCCATTTTGCCGGACGGCACGACCCTACTTCTCACCGTGACGGCTCCCATCCGTGTGCCAGCGAGGACCGCCGCCATTCTAGAAGACAAGATAAAAGGTCTTCTCGGGCGGGCTGGAGGTCGCGATTGGAAAGCCTCCATTCACGGCAATCGCGTCCAGATGCGGCTGCTGAAAGACGCGCCCACTCGAGGGTCAAGGATGATCGGTTTCGTGCACAATCCCGACCCAGCCCCAGAGCTCGCCTTGGATATGGCGCGCGCACTGCTCGAGGTGCTGAGTGCAGAGCCTGCCAGGCCCAGACGGCATGGTAATGGTGAGCGATGGCTCGTCGTGATGAATAGTGGCGGAATTGCGCGCTTGGGAGCCTACCGTTACATCTACTCCCAGCTGCGAATGACGACCTCTTTCGGCACGATTCTCTTGGTGTTTGGGGACGGAAGTGTCGGAATATTGTCGGCATGAAACCATCGCGGTGCCAGGGCTCGTCACTGCTATACTGGCAACACGCTGGCGAGGCTCGTCCAGCACATCTGGGAGCGGTCAACCTGTCACTCTGCGCCCGTAGCTCACTCGGATAGAGCGGCTGGCTTCGAACCAGTAGGTAGGGGGTTCAAATCCCTCCGGGCGCACCAACTTGAGGAACGACCGGCCCTCGGGGTTGCGTTGGCGTTGCGGAGACGGCGCGGCGTCCGCTGAGCGCAAGGGACACGGGCTGACCGGCGGGCCGCCCGACCGACCTCGTGATCCTCGTAGCTTGCCACCTCGCCGAAGGCCTCACTCCACGGGCACCCAGTCGCGGCAGGCTGCTGTGCATTCGTGGTTCAGCTCCTTGACCAATGCGACCTCGGCCGCCCTCGCCTCCTGGACGCTGTCGTAGTGACGCTCCTCCGAGCAGGGCTGGACGGGGTCCGGCCGTTGGCGACCCACGCTCAGGGTCGCGCCGCCGTCGTCCTCCCACACGAGGACCGATACCAATTCCCCGCCACCTTTCTCTCTCTCCCCAAGGTGGTCCTTGCGCTCGCTCTTGATCATTCTCGCCCT
>DATGGF010000120.1:0-4539 GCA_035308625.1 Acidimicrobiales bacterium
GGCCGGGACGAGCCTGTTGCTCGTCGAGCAGTACGTCGACGCCGCTCTGTCCTTGGCCGATTACGCCTACGTGCTCGACAAGGGGCGGGTCGTCGACGTGGGCGAGCCGGCCGACGTCCGCCAGGGCGCGCTCCTCTCGACGTATCTCGGGGCATGAAGGGAACACGGAACATGGAGCGTGGACCGCGAGGAAATCGAGGACGATGGGGGACGTTCGTGCGGGCGTTCGGCGCCTCCGCCGTCGTCGGCGCGGTTCCGATGACAGTGGTGCTCACAGCGGCGTCGCCAGCGTCGGCGGACGGCTCGACCGGATCAGGCTCTCAAGTCGTCGGCTACACCGTCACGGCCGAAGGCATAGGCGCCCAGTTCGGTTTCAACATCCCCAATCTCATCCCACTGCCGAACGAGAACTTGTTGGAGGCGGACCTGCCCTTCGCGCGGAGCCTGGTGAGCTCGGGGCCGCAGGTCGACGCCATCGGGACCCCGTACTACCCGGGGGACATCCTGGGGAACTTCGGCGGCCTGGCCTCGGAGTTCTTTCCGCCCCAGTTCCCGAACCCAGGGAACTGGCCCATCCTGGCCCGGGCCCAGTACCCGCCGAACCCGACCTACAAGACCGACGCCAACTTCGGCGGCACGGCTCCCGCCGGCTCGCCGGTCTCACCGGCGGTGTTCGCGGGCACAGCTCATGCCGCGGCGACGGGGAGCAACAGCAGCGGAACCCTGAGCGATCTGATGGTGGGCCCCGGCATGGGCCCGAACGGAGCGCCCGCGCTGGACGTCGGCTCGATCCAGTCGAGCAACACAGTCAGCCTTGCCGACGCCCAGGTCTCGGCCACCGCCAATGCGGTGGTCAAGACCATCGCGGTGGCGGGGATGCTCGACATCACCCAGATCACGAGCGACGCGACCTCGACCTCGGACGGCACCACCGCAACGCCCGACGCCCACCTTCACCTCGGACAGGTCACGGTGAACGGTCAGCAGGCCTTCATCGACGACCAGGGTGTGCATGTCGTCGGCAACGGGACCTCGTCCTCGGGGGCGCCAACTCCGTCACAGGTGCAGTCGTCGCTCAACACCACGCTGGCCCAAGACGGAATATCCGTCCGCCTGCTGGACCCCCAGAAGACGACCAACAGTGCCGAAGGCATCGCCAATTCCGGGGGCCTGGTGGTCTCGATCGCGCACAACTTCAGTGTCCCATTCATCAACACCGGTGCGCTCACCGGCGGAGCTGTGCAGCCGTGCGTCCCTACCCAGAACATCATCCCCGGGCAGACAGTGCTCGGAGACGTCTGTCTGCCGGCAGGCAACTACACGGCGGTCACCTCGGTGACGCTGGGACTGGCCACGACCGACGTCACCGCTAGCGCAATCCAGCCGGAGGGACCGCTCACCACGACCGGGCTCCCCACCGTGCTGCCTGACTCGGGCACGTCGCTCCCGCTCGTCGACAACGGTGACCTGTCGTTGGGCACGGTGACGGGCCCCGGCGCAGCACCAACCGGCTTGAGCGCCACCGGCGCCAGCCCGACCGGCTTTGCGCCGAGGCTTCTGCACTTCCCCATCCGGGGCATCCCTGCCCCGGTGGGTTGGGTGGCGGTCGGACTGTTGCTGTGTGTGCTTTTCGCGTACCCGATGATGCTGGCGGCTCGCTGGCAGTTCCTGGTTGGAAGGAGATGACGATGGTGGACACTGCAGGGGCCACGATCACGGCCCCCGATGTGGCGCCCGGGGGGCCCCAGGAGCCAGACGATGGGTCTCGCGGTCGCGGTGATGGCCCTCGCGGCCCTCGTCAGTGGGGGCTGACGCCGACCAAGTCGGCGCTCGACGGGCTCAGGTCGCTGCACAAGGCCGGTCAGGGGGGCGGCGGTGGCCGCCGGACCCGACGACCGGATGCGTCAGGGAGCGGGCGCATCGACCTCCGCAACACTTGGCAGATTCTCGTGGGATCACTGCTGATCCCGCTCGGGGTCGTGTTCATTCTCATGGCCTGGTATGGAGCGGCCCACACTGCGTACGTGCAGCAGCAGATCCCGTATCTGGTGAGCGGCTCGTTCGCCGGTCTGGGCTGTCTCGTGCTGGGGGGGCTCTTGTACTGGGCCCACTGGCTTTACCGGATCTACGACCAGGCGGACCTGCACCACGAGGAGCAACTGAAGGCGTTTGAGCAGGCCTTGCGGGTGATGGCCGAGCGAATCGGCGCGGCGGACACCGATCCGGGCCGTGGGTCGCTCGGTCCTCCTCCGTCGGTGCCGGCATCATCGCCGAGCGGGTCGGGTTCCGCCGGAGCAGGCGGCTCCGGCGCGATGGCGTCGCCGATCGAGGGAGGGGGGAGCGGCGCGGCCTACGTCGTGACGTCGACGGGCTCCGTGTACCACGCTCCGAGCTGCCCGGTCATCGCCCACCACAGCGAGGGTCTGCGCGTCATCGGTGCGGGCGCGGTGCTGTCCATGGAACCCTGCCGCATCTGCCTGCCCCCGTCCTGACGCTCCCCGGCGCGCCGTTGCCGGGCTGAGCCAGCGGGGCTGAGCCGGTGGGCCTGAGCCAGCGGGGCTGAGCCAGCGGGGCTGACCCGGCCGGGCTGAGCCGGCGGGGCTGAGCCGGCGGGATCCGACGCCCTTTCGGGATCGAGCAGGGGCGCGCGCACCGCGGGCGAGGCCAGGGCGGGCTCCCTCACGCTCCGCGACGCCCTTCAAGGCGTGACCCCAAAAGGCCGACATTGCTTGGGTGGGCCGAAGACACGGGCCCCCAGCAGGAAGGACGCGTGGAGCGCCTGGTCTCTGACGGTGCCGTCAGGCCTGACACGATCGTCAGGAAACGGTAGGCTCCTGCAAGGGCCAAAAGCCCAGGTCCCACCGCAGTGGCGGGAGGGAGCCAGCACTTCGGGGCTGGGGGAAATCCCGAAGCGAAAGGAACCCGATGGAACCGAGCAACGACGCCTACGGCGCCTCGCCCGCCACGGTCACCGATCTGGCGGCGTCGGACGACCCGCGTGCCATCTCGCAGGTGTTGCGGGAGCAGCCGCTCCACCGCATCGGAGACATGTTCAATCTCGTCACGCGCCGTGAGGACGTGGAAGCCGCATTGCGCAAAGCTGGCGTCTACTCGTGGAGCGCCGTCGGGATGAATCTGGGCAACATCCGTCCCCTGATCCCGTTGCAGATCGACCCTCCTCAGCACGTGAAGTACCGGCGCATCCTCGACCCTCTCTTCGCGCCCAAGAAGATGGCTCTGCTCGAAGACGAAGTCGTCATGCTTGTCAAGGAGCTCGTGGACGCGTTTGAGGACAAGGGTGAGTGCGATCTCCACGAGGAGTTCGCTGTGCCGTTGCCATGCCGGGTGTTCCTACGGATGATGGGGCTCCCACTCGAGGACCTCGACCTCTTCCTCTCGCTGAAGGACGACATCATCCGGCCGCCCGGGACGACGCTCGAAGAGCAAGACCCCTATCGGGAGCGCGCCGGCAGCCAGGTCTACGAGTATTTCGAGAAGGTCCTGAGCCAGCGCAAGGGCGCCGCACCCACCGACGACATCCTCAGCCAGATCATGGCTGGCGCGGTGGACGGCGAGCGCCTCACCGACGACGAGGTCGTCGACATTTGTTACCTCTTCATCATCGCCGGGCTCGACACGGTGACCGACTCGCTCGACTGCTTCTTTGCCTACCTGGCTCAGAACCCCGAGCACCGGAGCCTGCTCTCCGAGGACGAGTCGGTGATCCCTTCCGCGGTTGAGGAGCTGCTGCGCTGGGAGAGCCCGGTGCCGGCCGTGCCCCGCGTGACCACCGAGGACGTCGAGATCGCGGGTTGCCCGGTCAAGGCCGGCGAGCAGGTGATGCTGTTGCTGGCGTCGGCCAACACCGACGACGCCGGCCACCCCGGCGTCGATGAGGTGGACCTGCGCCGCAACCCGAATCCCCACCTCGCCTTCGGCGGTGGCGTCCACCGGTGCCTCGGCTCCCACCTGGCCCGTGTCGAGCTCCGCGTCGCGTTGCGGGAGTTCCACCGCCGCATCCCCGACTACTCGCTGGCTCCCGGCACAGTCCTCGAGTACACGACCGGCCTCCGGTCGCTGCACCACCTGCCGATCGTCTTCCCCAGCCGCTGAACCGAGCGACCGGGAAATAGGGGCGGCGTCGTGCGGATCGAGTTCGACCCTGAGCGTTGCCAAGGGCACGGGCGCTGCTACAGCCTGGCGCCCGACCTCTTCGACTCGGACGACCTCGGCCACTGCGTCCTTCTGGTCGACGAGGTTCCCGCCGCCCGCCAGGACGACGCCCGGAGCGGGGTCGAGAACTGTCCTGAGCAGGCGCTCTCCCTCATCGAGGAGTGAGCCTCAGGCTCGTGCCAGGTTGGGGGTGCCATCTCCGCCCGGGGCCACGGTGACGTGCATCCCGACGGCATCGGTGGACACCAGCGTGGCGGTGAGCTCGACGTCGCCGTGCGCCACCGTGCGCCGCGCGCCGTCCTCGACGAGCAGGATGCTCGGTTGGGGGCTTCCCTCCCGGCCAGGATCGTCGCCTATACCGTGCCA
>DATGGF010000121.1:0-7804 GCA_035308625.1 Acidimicrobiales bacterium
AGATCGAAGAAGTAACTCCGGCTCCGAGCAAGGACGTAGACGACCTCCCAGGTGCACGACAGGCGATCACCAACAGAACTGGGCATGGGATTCGTCTTCGCAAAGATGAGCTTGTTGCGCAGCACCCAGCCATCCTCGATAGGCCCCAACGCCAAACGTTCAGGGCCGAGCAACAGCGACTTCGGCGGGGCGCCGTAGCGCAGGTGGCGGCTGTAGGTGTCACCGAGGTTCAGCCAGAGCGTGCCCGTGGGCTTCAAAACGCGGGCGATGCCTTGCATGACGAGTCGCAGCTGGCTCACCCAGTCGGAGACGGTGTCCTCGAGTCCCATCTGTCCCGCCACGCCGTAGTCACGGAGCATGAAGTACGGCGGCGAGGTGACGACGCAGTCCACTGACTGGTTGGGGAGCGTCTGCAGAAGCATGCGAGCGTCGCCGACCAGCACCTGGTTGCGCGGCACCACGTGTCCGCCGGTCATTCCGCCCTCCTCCCGATGAGAACCGGGAGGGCACGGCCGTCGGTGGTGACAGCGAACAAGCGCTCTTCGAGGCGGCGATCCCGGGCGATGGCCGCCCGCACCCGATCAGCCCTCGCTTTGATCAGCACCACCCACAAGACCCGGGGGAAGACCTCGTGGGCGGTTTGCTCCCGACCGGATCGGTAGTAGTCGGCGTAGGCGCGGCACTTGGACAGCACGACCGGCAGGCTCTCGGTACCCCGGTCGACCTCGATGAACCAGCGCAGCTCGAGCTCCCCGACCCCGAGGGCCAGGAAGAGGTCTGGTCGGAGCACCGTCCGCCCCCCGAGCCCGGAGAAATGCCGGTGGCAGTGGGGCTCGGCCTGGAGGACCAGGATCTCGAACACCCCCTGGCGGGCGGCCTCCGTCACGCTAACTATGAGTTCCGTGACGGCCAGGGTGTGGTCCACGAAGCGCCCCGTGGGTTCGTACAGGCGCTTCCGGGGACCGTCGACACCAAGCACCCTCTGCCCGGTCTGACCCAAGCCATAGACGTAGCCGGCGGAGCCAGCCCGGACCCCGCCGATACGCCGCTCCAGACGCACCAGGAGGCCGTCTCGGACCAGTCGGGAAAGCACCCGCTGGCCGGCACGGGCGGCAGCCAGCTCCCCCTGGTGATCGGTCAGGGGGAAGTGGATGGCGCCGATCTGGCGGGCCGTCATGAGGCGCAGATCGGCCACCTGGCCGAGGATGGCGAAGTCCCGACCCGAGAGACCAGCCCGCAGGCGTTCGATCGCCTCGGGACCGAGGTAGCGGCGATGGGACGGGTTCCCCGTCATCTGGCGCCCCCTCGGTCCCCCTCCCAGATGTCATCGTTCGTCGCCATTTGGAGCAGATGGTTAAGGGAGGGGGGGGTCTGGCGAGGCCAGCCGAGACGACACCCCAGGGGCACCCTTCGGTTTTCTCGTCCCCTCAGGGGTCCACAGCCCACCGATTCCTCATCTCCGGATGGATGTCGATTCCGCCGTAGGCGACCAGTGTCCCGACCCCGGGCGCAGGCGCCTTCTTGCGGAGAGGAATGGTCGAGCGGCTGAGGATTTGACTGATGATTACGGCAGCAGTCTTTCGTCGCCGATTGCCCGGCTCCCCCACCTGTCCACCAGGGCGTTCGCCTCTGTTCACTCGACGCGGCCCGACGGCCGACCCGACAAGTCCGACACTCGGTCATGACCCGCCTCTCTGGCGACGTCGGGGGGAGAGATCGTCACCATCACCCTCGCCACGGCCGAAAACGAGCCGTCGGATGTCCGCCTCCACCTCGGTTCGGTCAGTGCCGTAGTTGGATCGAGAGGTGGCCCGTACCGTCTCGGGCTCGCTGATGGGCGACGGGGGCAAGATCGTCCGGGCGCTACACCACGGTTGGACGGCGCCGTGGGCGACCAGCTGGGCGTAGCACTCGTAGGCGCCGAGGCTTTGGAAGTCCTCAGGGTCAAGTTGGCCCCCTGAGGCGACGATCCTGGCATCGTCGGCCGGCAGGCGGAAGACGACACGGGACTGGGCGTTGGCCAGCACCGACGAGCGGACCTGCGGGTCCAGCTGGTGCAGAAATTGGTGGGCGAGGACAAAGGCGACGCCCAGTCCGCGGGCCATGGCCAGGGCATCAGCGAAGTCGACGGGCAGGCGCAAATAGTCCTGAAACTCGTCGACATAGATCGGCACCATGTGGCGCCGTTCAGGTGGTATCTGCGAGCGTCCGAGTGTGGCCTGCCACAACCCAGTCATGAGGAGGCTGCCGAGCAGTGCTGCGGTTTCGGGCCCGAGGGTGCCCTTGGACAGATTGACGAGCAGGATCCGCCGCTTGGTGAAGACTTCCCGCAGGTCGAACCTCGGCTTCGCTTGCCCGATAATGGCCCTGAGCTCCGGGCGCAGGAGAAACGGTCGCAACCGGCGCATCGCCGGAGCGATGCCGGCGGCTCGCTCAGGCTCGCTCATGGCCTCGTAACTCGCCCAGAAGGGCTCGAGGCCGATCGGGTCCTCGATGTCGGCGAGCACCCGCCGCCTGAACCCGGCGTCCGACAGCAGTAATGGCAAGGCCACGAGCGTCATGCCGGGAGTGCGGGCCAGGGTAAGGAGCGCACTAGCCAAGATGTCGCTGGTGCGCGGGCCCCAGTGGCTAGCAAACAGGCTGTGAAAGACCCCGAGTAGCTGGTCTGCTACCAACTCCGGACTGCGTCCGCTACGAGCTAATGGGTTGATGCCAACTGGAACGGACGAGTTCTTGTCGCTCAGGTCGATAACGACCACGTCGCCGAGACGCTCCCCTGGAATGTACCGAAGCACTTCGGCAACGAGGTCACCTTTGGGCTCGATAACCACGACGCCTCGGTCAGCGGCGATGTCCTGGATGATGAGCCCAAGGAGCAAGGTGGACTTGCCCGAGCCGGTCGGTCCGAGCACATGCAAGTGGCGGAGCGCGTCCTGCGGCCAAAGTGACAGCGGGCGCTCCGATCCCGGGAAACTCGCGGCAAGCACGACTCGCCCGGAGCTCGGGATAGCCCGTGACGGCGGGAGCAGCAGGCTGCCGGCGGAGGCGACTGGGGAGGCAACCGTGTCGCCGACGGGCCAGGCCGAGAGTGCGGCCACCTCGCTGGCATTGAGACGCAGCGGCAGGCGCCACGGTCGTAACGCCTTCATTACCCTTCGAGCACCGACTGAGTGGACCCAGATCCCCACCCCGGGGGCTTCGGTGGTCTTGAGCGCCCCAAGCACCTGGCGGATGAGCTGACGTTGCCGACTACGCGTCTCGGCAGCAACGGCGATCCGGCCGGCTGCCTTCCAGCCGGGCTCGGATTGCTTGGTCCGAAGCGCCGCTCGGGCTTCGGAGTCCGTGGAGATCGGAGATGCGAGAAGCTGGAGGACCGTCTTCGCAGTTATGGATTCAGGTCCAGGTTGGTGATCGCTCGGCACGGCCAGCGGGGCAACGGGAGTACCGAGGAACCACTGCAGGAGGAGAGATTCGTCTGCGGCGACGTTGGCGAGAGCGGTCAGAACTGAGGTACTGATGAGTTCGAGGCCATCGACGTCGAGAGGGCGACGTTTGGTGGAGAGACGAATGGCGATTGCTCGCTTAAGAGAAGGCGCCTCACGACCTACTTTCGCCACGGCGATGCCAGGAAGTGCATTCCGGAACTGATGGACGACTCCACCGGCTCGGCCGAGTGGCAGCGCCAGGCGGTGGACCACGCCCGAGGTCGTCCCAACTGCCTCGAGGATCACTGGATGGCCGGCCGTTGTGGCCAAAAGGCGGGTAGCGCGGCGGACTTGGTCGGGATCGACCTGCCGCGGCCAGCGCAGTTCGTACCAGACGAGAGGCTCGGCGAACCTCAAGCGGCATCCCCCGCCTGATTCCTCGTCGCCACGTTCGAGTCCGGACGGACCTTCTGATTGCGCGATTTCTGCTTCTTGTGTTGTTTCTCGGCCTCAGCTTCTTCTTGGAGCTGTGCCAGCTCGATTAGTGCTCGAGCGAGGCGACGCAGATCCGGTGGATCCTTGCGGATCGCCCGCACCCGGATGTCGTCACCTCCATCCAACCCTCTTCTAAATGTTCTGCTCAATCCCTCACCCTCCTTTCCCTCCGTTCTTACGGCTGGGGCACGGACGCGGCCGTCCCCCGAGAGATCGGGGAAAGGTCAGTCCGAACTCCACGCCTCTGCGTGAACGCAGATAGGAGTGACCTCAGTTAACGATGAAACGAATTCTGCGTCAAGGCTCGTTGTGCATTCCACAGCACCGATGCGACGTTCAAGAGATCCTAGGAATGTGCTTACCAGTGCGACCGTCGGTAGCGATGAATGGCCAGCCCGAGAACGACGACGGCAACAATTGCCGCCATCCCGACGAGCTGTGGCAGCAGCCTCATCACCACGTGGACGATGAACTCAAGGGCGAGCGCAACCGCGGCCATAGCCAGCGCGACTCGCAGAAGGCGCTCGGCCACCGAGCTGATCACCGGTTTGCCGGACGTGTTCGGGTGTCGCCTGTCACCCGGGTCCACCTCCCTCCCGGGACCTGAGGGCATGGTCGGCCATGGCGACGAATGCCTGGCGTGTCAGGTCGTAGAGCTGCCGGCGGGCCTTGGCAGTCTCCAGTTGCGTCTCAAGCAAGCGGCCCTGCCAGTGGCTCCCGCCGAGCTGGAATCCGAGGAGGAACCATGCGACCACCATGAAGAAGACCCCTACGGCGGCGAGGGTAACGAAGAGGGCCAGCATCACAACCTCCTCAGGCTCGTGACCGTGTCGGCGATGACTTCTGCCTTGGCCACCTTGGCCACATCGGTGAAGAAGCGTAGGTCGCTACGCAGCACCGGGTCGTCGCCCGCCCAGTGCCCCTCCCAGGCGTAGAGGAGGGCTTGACCACTCATGGCCTCGTGGGCCAGCCGGTCGATTTCGCGGAGCTTCTCCCCTTGGACAATCGCCTCACCCTGGACTTCGGCACAGCGCACCAGGGTCCGCTGTTCTATCCGGGCCACGGCAAGGTGGCTCTGCCGCTCGATACGCGCCAGCGCTCTGTCGGGGGGCCTCCTCTGGAGGATGCCGCCTGCCGCTGTTGGTACGAGTTCACCCATGATTTGTCTCCGTCGTTCGTAGCGTCATCGCTTGTCACTGAAGGCCGGATCGGCCAGCCGCACACCCTCGGCACGCATCTGCTGCCAGGCAGGGCCGATCTCATTGCCGAAGTCGTCGACGGCCGTCCGCGTCTCCCAGGCGCCCATGGAATGAGCTCCGACAGCGTCCTCGCGCTCCGGCGGGTTCCCGGCATCCGAGCCACGGACGCCCAGCGCCGCAGCCCGTCTCTCTTTCCGTGGGTCCACGATTCCTCCCGTTTTGGCTTCCAGGAAGAATCGAACCAAGTTGCGCCGTGCGAAACCAAGGACGCAAAATGCCGACGCAACTGCTCGCGCCGATTCGCCATGACCCCGCAACCGAAGAGTCCTCAGGCCGCTCGCCTTGGTATATCACTAAGGCGCGCCAGGGAGCAGGCCGGTCTCACACTCAATGCACTGGTAGCGGTTCCTGGGAGTGCAAGCAGACCGTGGTCGGTCGGTCATCTCTCCAAGGTGGAACGAGGGATCGAGAACGCCACCAAGGAGCTGGTCGAGTACTACATCAAGCGCACGAGCGCAGAGGCCGAGCCGCTTCGGCACTTCCTTGCGAGGTTGCCCAGGGGGACACCGGCGGGACACAGGCCAGTGCCGGTCCGACGACCACGGACGCGAGCCGGTCCTGGTGTCCGGCCCTCGATTGCGGGCATCTGGCTCAGTGAGTACGAGTACGAAACGTCAAGTAGACGAGGAGAACAACAGACAAGCGGTCATTATCTAGTCCTACGAAAGAAAGACTCCGAATGGGTTGGGATCAGCCGACCACAACGGCACGGAAGCAAGCTTGAGATCCGCGGCATCGTCGATCGCGACAGACTCTTTACTGCGTTCTGGCAGGAGTGGACGTCGGGGAAGAAGCTGTACCACGGAGCCTTTCAATTGATTATCGATCCGGTTGCTACGTCGATGCGCGGTCTCTGGGTTGGCTTCAACCGGCGATCCACGATCGGCACCGGAACCTGGCGCATGACCCTGATCACGCGCCGCACGGACCCCAAGACAATGCGGCAGTACGATTACGCGGATCCCGACAACTGGGCTGGGCCAGTTGACCCGCCACCAGCTTGAATCGCCACAATCGTCGATCCTGGCGTGAAGTAGTCGCGCTCGATGAGCGCTAGCAGCCCGTACATCATCTTGCCTTCGTAGATCTCGTCAAGCGCGAGGCCGGTTCGCTCTGCGAATCCCTGAACGAACGTCAAGAGCTCGGGCGGGCGTTTGGCAAATCCTCCGAAGTGGAACTCAGTCACGATGTCCCAGGGCCCTGCCGCCGTCAGGTGACATCCTTCAAGCAGTCTCGTCACATCGTCGCGAAGGAAGTCTCCCCCTTTGAGTGCCGAGAATCCAAGGGCCCTCGTGCCAGGAGGAAGTGAGCTGACAATGCCCGCCAGGGTTCCTCCGGTCCCACAGGAGCAGCACACGATGTCAAAGCTCTGATCGATCTCGGCAATGATCTCTGCTGCTCCTTTGATACCAAGACAGTTTGACGCCCCATCTGGAATGACATACGCGTCTTGGCCCCATCGTTCATAGATGGTACGAAGTACCTCTGGTTCGTTGGTATGGCGGAAAGTCGCGCGGTCCATATATTCGAGCTGCATGCCTCGTCCCGTCGCAGTCTGAAGCACAGGGTTGAGGGGGATGTGCGGCTCCCCGCGAACGATGCCCACGGTATTGAAGCCATACTGACGGCCCGCGGCAGCAACGGCCAAAAGCAGATTGGAGTAGGCACCGCCGAAGGCGACGACGACGGGAGACCGCCGGTGGACTATCTCCGCAATGTTGTACTTGAGTTTCCGAGCCTTGTTGCCCGAGATCTCGACGCCAAGAAGGTCATCACGCTTGATCAGGAGCCTCGTGCCGCTGGTCTCAAGCGCCAAGGCTTCAGTGACGTCTTGTAACGGACTCGGATGGTGGTGAAGGAGGTCATTCATAGGTGGTAGGCCTGACTGGATTTGAACCAGCGACCACTTGTATATAAGACAAGCGCTCTAACCAGGCTGAGCTACAGGCCTGAGTATGATTATACGCCCGTGTTCGACGGGCTCCGTCGTCGACAACGCCCCGACACTGTCAGCCAATTTTGCGGTTCACGGTGGCCGATGCAACGGCCTCCTGTCTTGCGACGCCTTAAGCTTCCTGAGACCGACGCGGTCCAACCAATCCGAGGCGGAGCCTTTCATCCGCTTGCAAATTGCCCCCATCTCGCCTAAGAATCCCGGATTCAGAATTGCCAGATCACAAGACCCGGGGGCGATTGTGGAATCACTAGATGAGCTCTTCCGAATCCTGCGCCGTCAGCCCACCATCGGTGCAACTGGCCAGCTGGATGAGCGGCGTTATTCAGCCCTTTACTATGCAACGGAAGTTCTTCGACTATTGCGGCTTAACCTTGATCATTACCGCATTACCCGCCACATGGCGCCCGGTCGGCGCTTTATGGACGATTTGGTTCAAGCCATTCGTCCTAGCGTTGCGAGCTTTTTTCGCGGTGGGATGATGGCGTTTCGAGATGGCGAAGCACATCTTCGAGACATCCAAGGACTACTAACTCAGTTGGCCGATCTGGAGAACGATCAAGTGCGTTGTCGGCCGGTAATTCTCGCAAGGGCTGTCGCATTAGCAATCGATGAGACAGCACTAGCAGCCGTTCCGATCGAGCAGTTTCGAAACTACTATCAGCAGGACG
>DATGGF010000122.1:0-1795 GCA_035308625.1 Acidimicrobiales bacterium
CGGCCAGGTGTCGCCGCGCATGCTGCGGCACTACGACGAGCTCGGCCTCCTCAAGCCCGACCGGGTCGACCCCGCCAGCGGGTACCGCTTCTACACCGCCCACCAGCTCGGCCGCCTCCACCGGATCGTGGCCCTGCGCGACCTCGGCTTCGCCCTCGAGCAGATCCGTGAGGTCCTCGACGAGGACCCGCCGGTCGAGCAGCTCCGGGGCATGCTGCGGATGCGACGGGCGCAGATCGAGCACACGGTCGGTGAGGACAGGAACGGTTGCGCAGGGTCGAGGCGCACCTCCGAGCGCTCGAAGGGAGCACCGCCGTGGACGTCCAGGACATCGTGATCAAGCACACCCAACCCGTCCGGGTCGCCCAAGCCACCGCCACCGGCCTCACCCATGCCGACATCGGCCCCGCCTTCGGGCAGCTCATGCCCCAGGTGATCGCCTACTTGGAGTCGGTCGGCGCCAGGCGGGGGATCTCGGTGGCGTCCTACGAAGACGAGGGTGGCACCGCACCAGAAGGCGAGATCGTGCTGCACGCAGGCTTCGAGATCGGGGGCCAAGACGTTCCCGGCACCGAGACCGTGCGGGTCATTGACCTGCCCGTCGTTGAGGTCGCCGCAGCCGTTTACCGGGGGGGTGACGAGGGGATCGTGCCGGCCTGGAAGCCCTCGTCCGCTGGATCGAGGACAGCGGCTACCGGCTCGTGGGCGATTGCCGGGAGCTCTACCACGAGTGGCACGACGACGACCCGGCACGCAACGTCACCGAGCTCCAGCAACCGATCGGGAGGTGACCGCTCGCTTGGCGCTCCGGCTGCCAACCCGAGGGCCGCAGAACTCACGGTGCGGGGGACGCGCGGCCATGATGACGCGGTGGTCGACGAGGACGTAAGGCGGCAACAGCGCGACCTGGTGCGAAGGGGCTACGACGTCATCTCGGAGCGGTACCGCGACGACCACGGGGCACCGAACCCGGTGACGGCGGAGGCGGTCAAGCCCTACGGCGCCTGGCTCGACGAGCTGGCCGGCCTGCTCCCGGCGGGCGCCCGGGTGCTCGACCTGGGGTGCGGGTCGGGGCTACCGGCGTCGCGGATGCTCGTGGAGCGGGGCTTCGCGGTCACCGGCGTCGACATCTCACGCGTCCAGGTCGACCGGGCGCGCCGCCTGGTCCCTCAGGCAAGGTTCGTCCAGGCGGACATGGCGGAGTGGGTCGCCGAACCAGCGAGCTTCGACGCGATCGTCAACCTGTACGCGTTGATCCACGTCCCCATCGGCGACCAGCTGCAGCTGTTCCCCCGGATGGCCGCCTGGCTGGTGCCCGGCGGGTACCTCTTGGCCATCGTCGGCACCGAGCGATGGAGCGGCGTCGAGGACTACATGGGTGCGCCGATGTTCTGGGACCACGCCGACGCGGGCACGTACCTCGACTGGTTCGTCGGGGCATCGCTCCACCCCGTGTGGCACCGGGCCGTCCCGGAAGGCTCCTCGAGCCACACGCTCGTGCTCGCGCGGACGCCTGCCGCCACCTAGCGCCACCGCGACCGGCAACGGCCTGACGGGCAGCGCCCGGCTGGCCCACTCTGACCTGCGGGCTCGGCCCACTGACGTCAGGAGGCTCGGCCGAGAAGTGCATCAATAACGCTCAACAGGTGGACAACACCGCCGAAGCAGGCGCCGGGACGATGCGGTGATCCTCCGGCCGTAGTTGGTCGCCTGGCCGGGTGGGGAGCAAGTGGCGAAACCGGCGTCTTCTGCGCGTTCGCGCGGCCGAGGAGACGGAGATTCGCGATGCACCAGA
>DATGGF010000123.1:0-7858 GCA_035308625.1 Acidimicrobiales bacterium
TCGAGAGCGGGCCCGGGCCGAGATCACGGCGGAGATCCTGGCCAGCGCCCGCCGGCAGGTGGACCTCGATGGAGCCGCCGGGCTCAGCCTCCGGGCCGTGGCCCGAGACCTGGGCATGGTCTCGTCGGCTTTGTACCGCTACTTCCCGAGTCGCGACGCGCTGCTCACCCGGTTGATCGTCGACGCCTACGACTCCCTCGGAGCGGCGGCCGAGGAGGCGGAGTCAGGGCTGGCGCGCGACGACTTCGCCGGCCGCCTCGCCGCAGTGTTCCGGGCCGTCCGCTACTGGGCGTTGGCCAACCCCAACGAGTACGCCCTCATCTACGGCTCGCCGGTGCCCGGCTACGCCGCGCCGGCCGACACGGTCGTACCCGCCACCCGGGCGGCGCTGCTGCTGATCCAGCTGTTGGCCGACGCGGCTGCGGCCGGTCGTCTCGCCTCGCCGTCGGGCGGCGGGTTGTCACCTGGGGCCCGGGCCGCCCTGGTCCCTGTGCGTGGCGCGTTCCCCGCGGCGCTCCCCGACGAGCTCGTGCACATCGGCCTCATGGTGTGGACGGGGCTGTTCGGGGTCGTGTCATTCGAGCTCTTCGGCCAGCTGCACGACGTCGTCGGTGACCAGCCGGGGGAACGCGACGCGTTCTTCGACCAGTGTGTGGCGCGCTGGGCGGACCAGCTGGGCCTCGCCTGACGGGCGCCGCTCACACTGCGGCTCGGCCTCGGCTCGGCCTCGGCTCGGCCTCGGTCCGCCTTACTGCCAGACTTGGACCTCGGCCACCTGCATGCTCTCGGGACTACGCGTCCGGGGACCCACCGATGCATGCCACGAGGAAGCGTGGTGGTTGGCGATGCCCTGCGACACGATCAATTCCATCGGCTCGTTGGGAATTGGTGTCTGCGCACTGGTGAGCTGGCCGACCACGGAGCCGTCGAAGTACCACGTGATGGACTGGCCGGGCTGCCAGGCCAATCCGTAGGTGTGATATCCCGACAACATGCTCGGGCCCATCGAGGTCACGCTCCCGAACTTGCCCCATGGGCCCTCCAGGTGCCAGGCGTAATTCTCGTAGGGGCTCACCCAGTTACCCGTTTCTCCTGACTCGAAGATGTCGATCTCGTTGTCGTCCCCACTGGTGCCAGCCGGACCGGGCAACATCCAGAGTCCCGACCACATCCCGCTCCCCGTGGGCATCTGCGCTCTGATCTGGACGTATCCGCCGGTGAATTCGAAGTGCCCGTAGGTCGAGATGACTCCGCCGGCCCAGGTGAATCCCCGTTGACCCGAGTGCCGATGTGCCGTGATGGTCAGGCCGTTGGACACCGAGACATCGTTGGGCTGGTAGTAGCCGGCGTCGTACGTCCGGCCCTCGCCGCTGCCGCCGCGGCCGTTGGAATGCCACGGGGCTCCATTGGCCCCCCGGCTGGTGATGTAGGAGTTCCAATGGGCCCCATTCAGCGTGGAGCCGGTGAACGCGTCGTCGAAGATCAGTCTGGTGTACCCCGGCGGCGCGGGAACACTGGCCGCAGACATGGCGTCTCCCACCATGGGGATGGTGGCGAGAGCAGGAAGGCAGATGGCGGCGCCGATCACCCAAGCCCACCGGCGGCCCATGCTCGGGCGCGGCCGGAGATGTGCGGCGCGCGAACGCTTCCCCCACGAGCCCGGCCTACGGATCCCCCACATCCGCTGGTCAACGCTAGCCACAGGTCAGGGGACCATCAAGGGCGGGCCCGGCCACCCGCAACCCGCCTTTCGTGACAAATGGGTGACGTTGGCCCGCGGCTCCCGCCAGCGCCGCCACCCGGCGCCGGCGGGTTCGGTCCGGGCTACTGCCAGACCTGGAAGTCCGAAACCTCCATGCTGGCCCGACTCGGGGTGCTGGCATCGGCGAAGGTGCGCCAGCCCGAGGCGCTCGAGTTGGCCACACCAAGAGTCACGATCAACTCCATCGGCTCGTTCGGTATCACGAGCTGGGCGCTGGTGACCCGCCCCACCTGGATGCCATCGAGGTACCAGGTGATGGACTGTCCGGGCACCCATGCCAGGCCGTAGGTGTGGTACCCAGTCGTAAGGTCCTGGCCGACGTTGGGCACGCCCCCGGTCTTGACGTTGAGGGCCCAATCGAGGAGGTGCCAGGCGTAGACATCATTGGCGGGGGTGGAGCCGTTGATGAAACCCCCCTCGAAGTTGTCGATCTCGATGTCGTCACCGTTGGTGGCACCGGGCCCTGGGAGCATCCAGATGCCGGGCCACATGCCGTCGCCGGCGGGCATCTTGGCTCGGACCTGCACGTAGCCGCCGTCGAATTGGAACTTGCCATAACTGCAGATGGCACCGCTCGTCCATGTGTAGCCCGGCTGCGTGGATCCTTGGCTGGCCGTGAGCGTCAAGCCGTTGTTCACCGACACGCCACTCGTCTGGTAGTACTCCTCGTTGAAGCCGCCAGCATTCGAGCCGCTGCCCCCGGCGCCGTTCGAGTTCCACGGCCACCCGTTGGCGGCCCGGCTCGTGAGGTACGAATTCCATTTGCTGGAGTCGAGTGCGCCGCCCGAGAAGAGGTCCTCGAAGATCTTGTTCGAGTAGCCGGCCGGCGCGGGAAGCGAGCTGCTTGACGGCGGCGGTGGCGGCGGGAGCATCGTCGTCGTGCTCGTGGTCGACGTCGTCGAAGTGCTCGTGGTCGACGTCGTCGAAGTGGTCGAGGTCGTCGAAGTGGTCGAGGTGGTGGGGCTCGGCAGCGTGCTGCCAGTGGTGCCGGACGTGGTCGTCGTCGATGGAGGCCATCCGCCTCCTTGGTCACCCTGGGCTCGACCCCACCCGTGCCCGTGGGCGCTGGCGTTGAGAGCCGGGCCCCCTGCCGCGACGGCGACTAGTGCCAGTACGACCGGTACCATCCGGATCCGCCCCGGGACGTGCGTGAACAGGCCCATCTCCTCGTCCTCCTCCCACGACGGCGGCTGCCGAGCCAATGGCTCTGATGGCACCCATCAATGCCGTCGAACTCCTCCGCCGGAGTGTTCGGGAGGGGGTTCCCAAGACTTGAGCAACGCCCCGTCACATCTTCACTGTGAACGCGCAACGTGAAGATCGTGCCTGGCCAGGCCAGGCGACTACCGCGTGACGCGTTGGTCAGAACAAGGGGGCGAGGCCCGGATCAGTCGACGCCCGTCGGTAGCGCCGCGGTGCGCCCGACCTTTCGGGCCGGCATCCCGCTGTAGACGAATCCCGGCTCGCAGGTACCGGAGACGACCGATCCGGCGGCGATGACACATCGCCTTCCGACCACGGATCCGGGCAGGAGGATGCACCGAGTTCCGACCCAGGCGTGGTCCTCCACCACTACGGCGCGGTAGTGCTGCTGCCGTTCGATGCCCCCAGCGCCGTCGCCGGCATGCGCGCTGGTCACGAACGCAACCTCCGCACCGATGAGGCAGTGGGATCCGATCGAGATCCGCCCTTGTCCCTCGAAGAAACAGCGCGGGCCGATGACGCTCTGGCGCCCGACGAGGAGGTTGCGACTGTCTATCCGCTGTCCCGAAGCGATGTCGGGCGTCTCCACCCGCAACCCGAGGATCCGGTAGAGCACGAAGCGCACCGCTCGGGGCACGATGAATGAGCCGGCCACGACGTTCCGAAGAAGATGCACGAGCGCGCCGGTCAGATCGACCCGCAAGCTGTACAACAGGCCCCGGAAGCTCCGATTGGCCGGAGCGGCCTTGGGCCTCATGGAGCGGGCTCGGCGGTGGCATCGACCAGGGCCTGGACGAGCATCGAGGCGCTGTCGATGCCACCCATGACGCCGGGCGCGAGCTCGATGCCGGAGAGCTCTTCGACCACGAACATGAGCTCCACGTGGGTGAGCGAGTCCCAAGCGTCCGTGTCGGCCCGGAGAAGGTCCTCTCCGGGGGCGAGCGACAGGCCGAAGGTGGACTGGACTGCGGTGACGATGATGGCCCGTGCTTCCTCCGGGTTCACTTCTCCCCCTCGGCGATGCTGGGCTCGAACGCCCAGTTGTGGGTCACCGCCTCGGGGAGGCGGTCCGAAGGCAACGTTGTCAGACGGACTCCGTCGTCTGAGGACACGCCCCCCAAGGACTCCACCCACCGCCGGGCCGGGAGGTTCCGGGGGCCATCCACCACGGTGATGTCGACGGAGGAGGCATGGTGCCGGGCGGCCAGCCGGCGCAGGACCTCAGCCAGGGCCGGAGCCTCGAGCCCCCGGCCGAGGGCGCGGCAGCTGATGCACACGTCCTCGACGAGCAGTTGCTCAGCGCCCACCCGGCGCGCGCTCACCAGGCCGATGGTGCCGCTGTCGGAGAGGCGATCACGCAACGACAGCGCCACCACGGACGCGTCGGGATCCCGAGTACGGGCCAGCAGTTCCAGCTCGTTGAGGCGGGCCAGCGCGGTGGAGAATTGGTTCGTCTTGGAGGCGAGCTCCGCCAGCCGGGGGCAATCGGCCGGGTCGTCCAGCCTGAAGTCGAGTTGCACCGCCAACTCACTCAGATAGGAAGCATCGTCGGTGGCCGACTGCCGCAAGCGGTCACGCTCATGAGCGGCGGCGAGGTCGTGCACCCGCAGGTGGTCGGCTCCGGCGTCGGCGAAACGAAACAGCCCGGGGTGGAGCCGCACCGCCGACGCCGTGGTGTCCGGGTCGGCACAGTGCAGCAGGCCGATGCCCGGGAAGGCGGCGTTCAGCTGGGCCAGCTCCCCGGGGTTGTCGTCCACCACCACGAAGCTCTCGGCACCGATGCGTAGTTGCGCCGCCGCCCGGGCCAAGCCCACCGGCTTCTCGTCCCAGGTGACCGCCCACGCGTCCACTTCGTCGGGGCCGAGCACCATGTCGGCTCTCCCGGCGAAGAGCGCCTTGACGTCGTCTTCCTCGTTCTTGGACAGCACGGCCACGAAGACGCCCATGCCTCGCAACCGGCGGAGCTCTTCTTGGAGCCTTCGGTGGCCGTCGGTGATGACGATGCCCTCCACGCCGTCCTCGCCCAGCACCCCCTGGTACAGCGTGTTGTCCAGGTCGACGGCGACGGCTCGGACGAGGCACCCCGCCGCCGCCGGAAGCCACTGCAGGCCGAGGCGCTGCGCCATGGCCACCAAGGCACGTCCCGACAGGGAGATGGCCGACATGGCCGTGTCCCGCTGCTCCCAGAATCCCGGGCCCATGTCTGCGACCAGCGCGGACTGCGGACAGACCCGGAGGCCTCCGACGCCACTCGCCGCCAGCGCGGCGTTCACCGGGCCGGCACGCTCGTCCGACGCGGGCATGTCGAGGACGAGGATGGGTGCTTCGGTGCGACTGCGGAGCGCGGCGAGCCGGCTGACGAGAAAGCTCCCCAATTCGTCGGCGCCGAGCTGGCCCAGGCGGGTGTAGTCGAGCCAGACCACCTCGAGCTCCGGGCGACTGTCGTCGAGATCGGAGAACGACAGCGAGTCGTCGTAAGGGCCGAAGCTGCAGACCGGCCGCCAACCGCAGTAGGCGAGGAATGGCGCCAGGAGAGTGGCCGCGTGCTCCACCGCGTGGTTGCGGTGGAATCGGATGGTCATGTCCTCGAGGCCGTCGATCTCGGTCCACGCCTTCAGGGCCACCCGCGACGGATTGGGGCTGAGGACGACGCCGGCGTGCTCGATGTGCTGCCACAGCGACTGCGCCGCGCTCGGAGGTTGGCCCGCTTCAGGCATCGCCCACTGCCGCTGCGTTCGGGAAGGGCCGCAGTGTGACGCCGAGCTCGTCCAGCACGTCCTGGCCGGGCACCGATTGCGCCGGCCGCATGAGGCCGAGCAGGGAGTCGGCCCGGAAGCCGGGCCGGAGCCCGCATGCCTCGGCGGCCCGTAGCGCGCCGTACACGGCCCAGCTCGGCACGGGCACGAGAACCGGCTTGGCCCCCCGCAAGGCGGCCATGCCGAGCACCACGTCGCGGAACGGCACGCCGACCGGGTGGGCGATCCCCACCGGCTTGCCCGGAACCCGCCTGGCCCGGGCGAGCCGGACGAGCGCCTCGGCCATGTCGTCCTCGTGGACGGTGAACTGCCGGGCTCGGGCGCACACCACCGGGGCTACCGGCAAGCGGGCCAAGCCGGCCAAGGCGCCGGCCATGCCACCGGCCCTCGGCCCGTAGACCAAGCCGAGGCGCACGACGGACCCGCCGCCACTGAGCACAGCGTCCTCGGCGGCCAGCTTGGACAGCCCGTAGAGCTGCACGGTGCCGGGATAAGCCGACATCGACGACAGGAACAGCACCCGCTTGACCCCGGCGCGGCGCGCCGCCTCGAGTAGCCGGGTCGTCCCGTCCACGTTGGTGTGCCACACCTCGGTCTGGCCCCGCGCTTTCAGGTCCCAGGCGCCGTGGACGAGGACGTCGACACCGTCGAGGGCACCTGGCGGCAGCGGCTGGCCCAGGTCGTAACGCCGCGCCGTGGAGCCGGCCGATCCCGGCGCCCGCACCAGCGGTGCGACGGCGAACCCCTGGGCGGCGAACCGCTCGGCCAGGACGCCACCCACATATCCGGTGGCACCGGTGATCGCCACCACCGGCTCAGCGCCCACTGCGGGCCACCTCCCGGGCGATGCGGTGGGCGTTGGCCATGACCGTCAGGGTGAACGTGGTGGCCGGAATGTCCGGCAGGACCGATCCGTCGACAATGTGGACGCGCTGCCACTGGCGAAGTCGCCCGAGCCGGTCGGTGGCGTAAGGCGACCGGTCTCGACCGGGAGAATGAGGAAAGGTCCCGCCGAAGTGGTAGCTCTTGCCCGGACCTGACACGAAAGCGGCGCGGGCGAGGGGCCACAGGTCGAGATGCGGCGCCGCTTGTCGCAGCCGGCGAAGCACCTGGGCGAAGAACTCGTCGGCCGCCCCGGTGGGCTCTTCGGTGAGGGAAAGAGATCCGAGACCTGATGCCCCGGGCTTGCCGAATCGGAGTCGGATCGTCGGGCTTCGCCACGACGGCACGTAGCCCAAGGCCACGGTCAAGCGGGTCAGCGCCCGCGTGAGCAGCGGCGACGCCCATCGACGCTTGAGCAACGCGGGGACGCCGGCCAGCACCGCGGGATTGTAGGAATAGAAATGGATGACCGAGAGGTCGATGCCCTCCTCGTCGAAGGCGACCGCCATGTTGAACTGGTTGAGGGTGAAGTCGTCGACGACCCGGGGATCCGGGGTGGCCCGTCGCGAGAGGAACGGCACCGCGAATTGGCGCGACTCGTGCAGGACGAGCTCCTCGCCTTCGGCCCCCAAACTGTTCACGACCACCCGAGCCGTTCCCACCCCGCCACAGGCCAGGAAGACGCGCTCGGCCCGGAATTGTGCCGGCTCCCTTCCCCCGGGGCCGGTGGTGTGGACGACGACACCGTCCTCGTCCTCCTCGACCTTGTGGACGAGGACTCCCGAGCGGTAGGTGATGCGTCCGGATTGCCGGAGGGCGTCCATGGTCGTGTTGGCGGAGTAGACGAGTGAGTAGGGGCAACCGGTCATGCACAGTCCGCAGCGGACACATGCGCCTGCGTCCAGGGCAAGACGCGCCCGGCCCATGGTGATGCCGAGTGCCTGCAGGCGACGTCGGTTGCGCTCGTAGTTGCCCAGGGTCAGCATGCTCCTCGGGGAGATGGGCGGGAGCGCCTGCGGCTCGACGAGCAACGGGAAGAGACCGGCCAGGTCGTCTTCCACGCCGGCGAATGGAAGGTGCTTGAGCACGGCGCGGTAGCTCCGTGTCAGTGCCGGGCTGGAAATGGGCCATCTCGCCAGCACACCGGGCGTGAACGGCATGACCTGGGCTCCCCACACGGTGCTGAAGCCGCCGTAGGCGCCGGACACTACTGCCTGGTTGCCATGCGGCTCTGACCGGATGCCGGTCAGTTGCC
>DATGGF010000124.1:0-3173 GCA_035308625.1 Acidimicrobiales bacterium
CGATCGCCCGCGGCCTGGACGCCGAGGGCGTCCCGACGGCACAGGGAGGCCGCAAGTGGCACCCTGCAACCGTGCGTTACGTGTTCAACGCCGCGTGAGAACAGGAGCAACCGTGACCCGCCGCAAGAGTTTTCGATCTCAGCTATACCGGGCGGCCCGTGACCTCGGCGACATCGAGGCCGCCAGCAAGGGGCCGGGCTCCTACGTCCGTCGCCGGGTGCGCAAGAGTGCTTACCGCCGGATGAACGGCACCCTCGGCCGCATCTTCCGGTCGCTCGGCCTATAGCCCCGGCGGCGAATGGGCAGTTCGAGGATCTGTTCGCCGTTCGCCTCCACGATGACGATGGTCGCTGGCTGCTCGGCGCCAGGCCGACGCCGTCGAGGTCCCTGTCGCTCGGCCGCTGACCGTCTTCCTGCGGGCGCTCGGTTCTGTTGTTACCCCTAACGCTTACGGGAGGATGGGCCGAGCCGAAGTACGTGCCACGGGCGGTCGTTTCCACCAAGTCCATTAGCCGAGGAGGGGGGCTTGAAGCCCTACGACATTCCCGTCACCGGCACGTCGGTGGTCGTCACACTGCCGCACCCCTACGCAGGGGCCGACCATCCATGCCACTACCGCGTTGCCGACGTACGTGACCGGCAGGTGACGCTCCACGCTGAGGACCGGATGGCCGAGCCCGGGCCGCCCGCTGGCGTCCCCTGCCTCGTACGCTCCGACCTCGGTGGCCGGCGTTCGAGCTGCGAGGCGTTGGTCGTGGCGTCTACCCGGTCGGTCTTGATCGTGGATGTGGCGAGCGACCCGCGCCAGCATCCTCGCTACCGCCGGCCCTGCACGGTGAGGCTCGAAGTGCCCGACACCGACCTCGGGGTCGTGGAGGGCGTGCTGGAGGACATCTCGGCCGGCGGGATGCGCGTGCACACGCCGGTGTTGCTGCCGCTCGACCAACGAGTGTTCGTGTCGCTGGTCCTCGCCGACACGCCGGCGATCATCGCCATCGGGGAGGTACGCGGGATGCATAGTGGTGATCGGCCCCACGATCTCGTCGCCCGTTTGCAGTTCACGCTGATCGCCCCTTCGCACCGGGCGCGCCTCACCATGCTGCTTGATTCGCAGGCGTGCGTGTCGCTCGCCAGCTCGATGGGACCACTCGTTCGCCAGTGGCATGGGACCGGGTTGGGGCCGTTCGGCGTCGGCCTGGTGATGATGAACGGTGAGGCGCCCAGGGTCAAGCGGGAGCTCCTGGCGGTGTCATGAGCTCGGCCGTCGGCGCCGGCGCGGCCGCGGCGTTGTCGTGCCCACGTCGAGCCCGGGCTTTTGGTGCTTGCGGTAGGACTCGCCCTCGAGCACGAGCTCGTAGGCCGCCGACTGCAGGCGGTCGATGGCCGACTGGGCCAACAGGGCGTCGGCCATCTGCCCGAGCCACTCGATGGGCTCACGGTTGGACGTGACCACCGTCGACGCGGCCCGGTGGCGCTCAACGATCAGGTCATAGACGTCGGAGGTGTCGAGGGCGTCGAGGGCCTGGAGGGCGAAGTCGTCGAGGATGAGCAGGTCGACGCGCAGGAGCTTGCGCATCTCGGCGTCGTGGGAGTTGTCGAGCCTGGAGGCGCGTAGGCGCTTGAGCAGCACGTCGGCCCGCCAGAAGGCGACGGTGTAGCGCCTGCGGACCGCGGCGTGGCCGAGCGCGGAGGCGATGAAGGTCTTCCCGACGCCGACCGGCCCCATCACCAGCGCGTTGTGCCCGGCGTCGACGAAGCGCAGCGAGCACAGCTCGTCGAGCACGGCCTGGTCGTAGGTGACCTTGGTGGCGGGGTCCCAGTTCTCAAAGCACATGGCGGGGTCGAGGCCGGCGGTGCGGCCCCGCAGCGCGGCCGAGGTCGTCTCCCGCCGGGTCACCTCATCGGCGAGGACGAGCTCCAAGAACTCGGCGTGGCCGAGGCCGCGGCTCTTGGCGAGCGCCAGGCGCTCGGGCAGGGTGTCGGTGCAGCGCCCGAGCTTGAGCTGGCGCAACAGCGTGCGCAGCTCGGGGGTGACGGTGGGGGCGGGCGCGGTCACTTTGCACCGGCCTTGGGCGTGAACAGGGCCTGTGCCGCGTTGTCGTCACGCCGTTGGCGAGCGGTGGCGAAGTCGCTCGGGTGGCGGGCGAAGCGGGCCGGCCCGCCGGCGGGCGCCGGTGGCGGCCCCGGTGCGTTGGCCTCGGTGGCGCGCTCGAGCATGCGGCCGATGAGCGGGACGCTGACGGCCTCGGCGTCGAGGGCCTTGGCGCACGCGGCCTCGACCCGTTCGGCCCCGAAGCGCTTGACCAGGCCCAACAGGGCGTAGGCCTGGCGCATGCGCGTCCAGGGCAAGGGCGTGTCGAGCACCGCCGCGGCGTAGTCGCCGATCGCCCGCCCGTGCTCGGCGGCCATCCGTTTGAGGTGCTCGATGTCGCGCATTGCGTAGACCGTCTTGTGCGCCGGCAGGTCGGCGGGGTCGGTGCTGCGCCCGCCGGGGGGCTTGCGGGGGTGGACCTTGACCAGCTCGCCGCGGGAGTAGATGCGCACCAGCTGGCGGTCGGCGCGCACGTCGACGCAGTGGCCGAGGAGGTGCTCGCCCGGCACGCTGTAGAGGGCCTTGGCCACCTCGATGTGGTGGTCACGGGCCACCTTGGGCTTGGCGTACACGGGCAGGTCGTAGGGCTCCGTCGGCGCCGGCAACAGGTGGGGCTGCTCCTCGAGCGCGAACAGCTGCGCCGGCGGGCACTGGGTGGTGCCGTGGGTGCGCAGGCCGGCGCGGCCCATGCACCACCCCTCGGCGTGGCGCTGGGCGTGGTCGCGGTCGACGAACGTCTCCCCGGCGAACATCGAGCCCCGGGTGAAGGAGACGACTCGCTCGACGCGTGGCTTGTCCGTCGGCTTGCGGACCCGGCAGGGGTCGATCACGAAGCCCCGGGCCTGGGCGTACTCCATGAAGGCCGCGTTGATGCGGGGCTCGAGGGGGTCGGCCTTGTCGACGATGGCGCCCATGTTGTCGGGGACGAGGACCTTGAACACCCGCCGAAGAACCGCCACGCCGCCTCGCACCCCTCGATCACGGTCTCGGTGGTCTGGCGGAAGCTCAGCCACACGAACTGGTGGCGGGAGTAGACCGCGGTGAAGATCAGCGCCCAGCACACGCGGTTGCGGCCGCTCAC
>DATGGF010000125.1:0-11134 GCA_035308625.1 Acidimicrobiales bacterium
TGTAGTCGACGTTGATCCATCCCGGGAGCAGCCTCGGCCCGCAGCCGAGGTGGATCCGCACGGGGGAGGAGGCCGCGACCAGGCGCCGCAGGCGACGAGCCGACCATGCTCGCCCCAATGACGATCGGGCCAGTGCGGTGAGGATGCCGCCGAGGCGTTGCTTCACGCCGGGAACTCGGGACCGTCGGGCGCGTTCTCCCCGGCGCGCGTCACCCGGCCGACACTAGTCGTCGCGCCTCCAGCCCGGCTGACCTGGACGCATCCACACGTCGACACGTGGCGCGCGCGCCGGGAGTCACCGCGGGCCACTGGTAGGGTCGACGGCCATGACGGTGGGGGACGCCGCCCGGCCGCCGGCGCCGCGCCGGTCCGTCGTGCGCCGGACGCGCCGACAGATCCGTCACCTGCGCCAGCCCGGCGGTGTCCGCCGGGCCGTCCGCCTGCGACTGTCCACCCAACGCGCCTTCGTCGAGCTGAACCACGACCACCGGCGCTGCCTCTACCTCGCCGGCAGCCGGCGAAGCGGGACGTCGTGGCTGTCCGAGGTCCTGTGCGAGCGCTACCGGTGCCGCTTCGTGCTGGAGCCCTTCCGCCACGACCGCAGCGTCCGGGGGGCGGACTGGTTCACCTACGGTCGATACCTGGCGCCGGGGACCTCGGCGCCCGAGGTGGAGGCCTTCGTCGGACGGGTGTTGGCCGGGCGGGTCCGCTCGGTGTGGTCGGACCGGGAGAACCAGGTCCGGTTCGTGCGCCGTCGTCTGGTGAAGGACGTGTGGCAGAACACGCTGGTGCCGTGGATGGCGGGCCGGTTCCCCGACCTACCCGTGGTGTACCTGTTGCGCCACCCGCTGGCCAGTGCCTCGTCGGCCGCCAGCATGCGGTGGGACCTCTTCTTCGAGTCGATGCTGGCCGAGACGGCGCTGTTCGCCGGGCCGCTGCGCGACGTGGCCGGCCTGGTGCCCGACATGGCGGCCGATCCCGACCCGGTGGTGCCGCACGTGCTCCGGTGGTGCATCGAGAACGCGGTGCTCACCCGCCTGCTCGACCCCAGCCGCACCCTGCTCCTCTTCTTCGAGGACCTCGTCGACGACGCCCCCCGTGAGCTCGCCCGCATCGATGCGTATCTCGAACGGGTCGGGCCCGGGCGCTTCCGGGTCCGGGGTGCCGAGCCGGCCTCCCTGGGGCGGTCCTCGTTGAGCGACTACCGCCAGGAGTCGGGCGCGCCGGGCGGCCCGAGCGGCGAAGAGCGCCTGACTCGCTGGACGCGCGAGCTGTCCGATCCGACGGTGGCGCGCTGTCTGGAGGTGGTGGACGCGTTTGGGCTCGGACGCGTCTACGGCCGTGACCCGAGGCCGCTCGTGGCCGCCACCGAGGTGCTCGGCGCAGGGCGGGTGCCGGCATGAGCGCGAGGGAGGGGCCCCGTCCCAACCTGTTCCTGATCGGCGTGCAGCGTTCGGCCACCACCGCCATGTGGACGTACCTGTCGAAGCACCCCGAGATCTTCATGGCCCCCAAGGAGCTGCACTACTTCGGGGCCGACCTGGGCCACTGCGCGCCGGGGACCGACGGCGGCCCGCGCATCAGCCTGGAGCAGTACCTGAAGAAGTTCGAGGGTTCGGGCGACCGCCCCTACCGGGGCGACGCGTCGGTGGGGTACATCTACTCGGCCACCGCGGCGCGCGAGATCCTCGAATTTGCTCCTGACGCCCGCATCGTGGCGTCGTTCCGCAACCCCATCGACATGACCTACTCGGTGTACGGCCTGCTCAGCTTCCAGGGCATGGAGCCGGCGCGCGACTACGCCACCGCCTTCGCCGACGACGCCCTTCGCTGGGCCTACACCAACGGGCAATTCAAATGGTGCTTCACCTACCGCCGGCTGGTGGCGTATACCGAGCAACTGGAACGCTACCTCGAGACGTTCGGTCCCGAACGGGTGCACGTCGTGGTGTACGAGGACCTGGCCGAGGACACCGGTGGGGTCTATGGGGAGCTGCTCCGGTTCCTCGGCGTGGATGACGAATTCCGGCCCGAGCTCCCCGTGGTGTGGGCCAACCGCCAGGTGCGCAGCGACGTCCTCCAGCGGTTCCTTTGGGAGTCGCCGGCCGCGCTGCGGCGGGTGGTGCGGGCGGTGCTGCCCAACCCGGCCACCCGGCGCCGTCTGGGCGCCCGGCTGGCCGAGCGCAACAAAGAGGTGGCGCCCCGGCAGGAGATCTCCCCGGCGTTGCGCCGGCGGTTGGAGGAGGAGCTGTCGGGCGAGGTCGAGCGGTTCTCGTCGCTCGTCGGCCGGGACCTACGCGCCCGCTGGTTCGGAGACGCCGTTCAGCCGTAGAGGAGCTCGGCCGCGGCGAGTACCTGCGTCTGGGTGGCATCCTCCACGGCCAGGTAACGGAGGGTCCTGGGCGGCGCCCCGGCCAGCGCGAAACGGGTGTCGAGAACACCCTGGCCATCGGCGATCACCAAGGTGCCGGGACCACAGCTCGAGCCGGCGGTCCGGTTGGAGAAGTACACCCCCACGCGCTTGATCGCTCCTAGTGACAGGGAGCTGACGATCCCGCTCGTGCACTCGGTCAGGACGAGGTGCTGATGGGGGGCGAAGGCATCGTCGCGCACCCGCACGCCCTGGCCGGTGTGCACGTCTCGCCAGGGCGTCACGTGCTGCACGGTCGAGGTCGACCAACTTCCCGCCGCCAGGCCCAGGCGTTCGAAGGAAGCCAACAGCTGAGGGTCGCCGAAGGTGCTGAGATGCAGCCGCCGGGCGACCGGGCCCTTCACGCGGATGGTGGCGCCGCCCAGATACGGTTCGGCCGCGTTGAGCTGAGCTTCGGTCGCCTGAGCCACGTGGACCGTAGCCACCGCTTCGTCGAGTCGTGACACATAGGTGGCGTGGCCGCCGGATACGCCGTTCAATGTGCCGGCCAGGGCGACGATCGCCGCCGACCCGAGAACCGCGCTCCGGATCGGAGCCGAGTCCCGCCGGGGCAGAGGCGACCCGAGCAATGCCATGTAGCAGCCCGTCAACGTGAGCATGTTGTAGAGGGTGAAACGCGACGGCGCCGCCCCGCCGATGCCCGCGTTCGACTGGCTGATCGTCACCGATACGGCCCACAGCAGCCCGTAACAGATCATCGCCACGCCGAGGGCCGCCGGGCCCTCGCAAGGGTGTCTCACGTAGGTCACCACGACCCATAGGGCGCAGACGAAGACGACCGCGCCGAACAGCTCGACCAGGGGATTTCCATGCTTGGCCAAGAACGGGACGGTGGCGCCGAGAATGTCGCCGATGGTGAAGAAGAAGAACTTGACCCCGGCCACGGGATGATCGAGCGCGTAGAGGGTGTGGCCGGGTCGGGTGAGACCTCGGAAGTAGAGGACGATCGCGATCAATCCGCCGGCGCTCCAGGCCCAGAGCATCGCGGGCCGGCGCCGCCGCAGCGCCAAGAGGACGAGTCCGACGGGCCAGATGATCAATCCCTGGAACGACGAGTAGCTCCCGACGACCGCTACCACCGCGGCGCCGGCCATGCCGATCCAGCCCACCCGGGGACGGTCGAGGACGAACAGCACGGCGGCGAGGGACAGGAACACCATGTACCAGGCGACCTGAAACCCCCACAGCGTGTTCTGGTACTGGGTCAACGACAGGCAGAGCACGACCACAGGGGCGTAGTACGCGAGCGGAGTCCCGGGCGCGCGCCGGCGATGCGCCAGGACGAACAGGGCCACCGAGGCGAACAAGAGCAAGGCGCTCACGTACATCTCGGTCACCGTGTTCAGATTGGTGGTGTGGCCCAGGAAAAGAGTGACGAGGCGGGGAAAGAACATCCGCTCCACGGACCATGGCGACCAGAGCGCGGCAAAGGACAGGTGGCCGCTTCGGGAGATCCGCACGAAATCGACGTCGCTCCACTGGTCCCTGGTTATGACGTTCAGGCCGTAGTGGTGGATGAAGGCCAGGTACGCCACCACCGGAGTCCCGAAGCCGGCCACGGCCAGGAACCCGCCGAGGCCTCGCCGGCGTTGCCACCAGCCGGTCGTGGGAGCGGGTCCGTCGAGATCGAGCAGGCCCTCCACCTCGGGAGAAGGCGGTGCTTCCGGCTCGTCCGTGATCCCTGTGCCCATGAGGTCGCACCGCCTCCGCTCGGTCCCATCGTGCCACGCAAGGTCCGCGCCGAAGTGGTGCTGACAGCCGGAAGAGCAGTGGCCTCATCCTGCGGCTGAGCCGGCGCTCTCGTCAGGATTGATGACGGAATTTCCCGTGGCTCTGTGGTTTCCTGGTCTGCCGTGGGCGCCACTGTGACTGAATCCGCGACGGACCCGGCCCGTCCATTGAAGGCTGACCCACCGCAGCCGTGGCGCCCGTCGAGCTCGGCCCTCAACATCGCCGCCGTCATCGGGTTCGCGGCACCCGTTCTCGGCTACCTCATGTTCATCGGCGCCTACGGGGTGAACGTCATCTGGGGCGATCAGTGGGCCGCGGTCGATGTGGTCGGGCACTCCTACAACGGGACCCTCACCTTCGGGACCCTGTGGGCCCAGATCAACCAGGAGCGGATGTTCGTCCCCAACCTGCTGGCCCTGGTGCTCGCCCATACCACTCACTTCAACCAGTGGGTCGAGATGTACCTCAGCGCGGCGCTGCTGCTGGGGGCCGTGGCCCTGGTGATCCTGGCTCACCGCCGCCGCTCACCCGGCACCCACTGGCTCTGGTACTGCCCGGTCGCCATCCTCATGCTGTCGGTCGTCCAGTACGAGAACAGCCTCACCGGGTTCCAGATCGGCTGGTACATCATCCTCTTCTGCCTGGCCGCGGCGATCTACCTGCTCGACACGCCCACGCTGAGCTGGACTCGATATGGCCTGGCCGCGGCGGCTGGCTTGGCGGCGACCTTCTCCTCCATCCACGGCCTCATCGTCTGGGCGGTGGGTTTCGTACTGCTCCTCCAGCGTCGTCGTTCCCGCGTCCAGGTGCTCAGCTGGCTCGGGGTGACCGCTTTCGCCTTCGTGGCGCACTTCGCCGACTACAACTTCACCCTCGCCTCCCCCCACCGCTCCTACCCGTTCCACCACCTGTGGGGGGCGTTGCAGGTGTACTTCACCGAGATCGGGGACGTGCTCGGGTTCAACGTCGGCAACAACGGCAGCACCACCTTGCTTCTCCTCGGCCTCGTCATCTTCGTCGTCGCTGTGCTGGTTTTGGTGTCCCACGGCTTGCGATTCGACACCGACAGCGCCCGCCCCGTCGGTGTAGCTCTGCTCGTGTACGGACTGATCTTCCCCTTCTTCGCCGCCATGGGGAACATCTACTTCGGGCTCAGCGTGAGCCGGTTCTCGCGCATGACGACGTACGACCTGCTCATCTTCGTCGGCCTCTATCTGGCCCTCGTCGATCGAGTTCGCCAGCCGGAGCACGATGCACCGCCTCTGCGTGCTCGCTTGACCCCGGTGCTCGGTGTGGTGCTCGGTGTCATGTTGCCCATCCAGTTCGTGGCCGGGCTTACCCACGGCATCAGCGGCGGCCAGAGCTACCTGGCGGGCCGGACGACCGAAGCGGACGTCCTCGCCAACTATTCGGGGCTCCCCAAGGACTGGGCCGAAGCCGTCGTCTACCCCTTCGGCGCGCCGAAGCTCGTCGAACGGGCCGTCCGGGTGGCGGAGCGCCAGAGGTTCAGCCTCTTCTCGACAGCGCTGTATACCGAGGACCGCTCCCACGGGTTGTTGCTGGGCGCGTGGAGCACCCGGGACACCTCGCCGTTGCATCCCTGGCAAAAGCTCCGTGACGGCCAGACGATCGAGGTGAAGGGCGCAGGCTTCCGGCCGTCGTCAGCGGTGGTGTTGAAGGAGTGCTCGGGCGGAGTCTTCCGCCCACTCAAGGCCGCCGGGGCGTGCCGGGAGGACACCGCCGTCACCGTCTCCACCGACGGGTCGGGCGCCATCGACACGACGATCCAGATCTACCAGGGGAACGTCGGGAACGGGCGTTGTGACGCGCAGCACGCCTGCTTCGTGCAGGCGCAGTACCTCAAGCACAAAGCCCGGGTCTTGGCGGAGTTCACCCTCCGCTAGCCGGCCGGCTCGTGTCGTTGCCCGGGGATCAGCGCGAGGCCAACACCGTGTCCCACAGGTCCTCGGTCTGTCGCACCGTCTCTGAGATGGGGTAGTGCTCGGCGGCGGCCCATGCGGCGCGGCCGAGGCGGGTGCGCTCCTCGGGATCGTCGAGGAGGCCGGCCACGGCCCGGGCGAATCCGTCGGTGTCCCCGGCCTTCACCAAGAGCCCGTCGACGCCGGGCCGGATGAGCAGCTTGGGCCCGTCCACCTCGGAGGCCACCACCGGCTTGCCTGCGGCCATCGCTTCGAGCACGGCCAGTCCGAACGACTCGGCGTGCGACGTGTGCAGCACCACGTCGGACATGGCCACCACGTCGTGCTTGCGCGGGGGCCGGACGTCACCGGGGAGGAGCAACCGGTCCTCGAGCCCGTAGCCGGCTCGCATCGACTCGAGGCGTTGCCAGAACGGGCCGCGGGCATCCCCGGGCCCGCACAGGATCCCGTGGAGATCAGGATGGCCGGCCGCCAGCTGGCCCATGCACTCGACGAAGGTGGCGGCTCCTTTTTCGGGCACCACCCGGGCGAACATGGACACGACCGAGACGCCGTCGGGGATGCCGAAGGCCCGTCGGCCCGCCTCGGCGTCACCGGAACGGCAGGCCTCCAGATCGACCCCGGGAAAGACCACCGATGTCGGCACGCCGGGGAAGGCCATGGTCTTGGCCTGAGCCGCCGGCGAGGTGAAGACGACGTGGTCGGGGCGGAGGTGAGGCAGCACGCGGGCGACCAGCCGCTCCTCGCGTGAGCGCGGTGTCAGGGGCGAGTGGATGTGCCAGACCAGACGCGTCCCCGTCGTCCGGGTGGCGAGCCCGGAGTACAGCAACGCCGTGTTCTCGCTGGCGTGGACCAGGTCGATGGACTCGTCGCGGATGATGCGGCGCAAGCCTTGGACCACCTCGGCCAGATTGCGCAGCGAGCGCACCCGGGTCCGGGGCAGTGAATAGGCGGCGATGCCCTTCTCCCGGGCCGTCTCCGGCCACTGCCCCTTGGATAGGCACGCCAGCACCGGGATGTGGCGGGCGCGGTCGGCCCCCTCCAGGATCTCGTTGATCACCCAGGCGGCGCCGCCCATAGCCGAGTAGCCGATGCTGTCGACCAACAGCACCCGGGCTGGGCGCTTCGAGTCGCTCAAGTCCCGGCCCCGCCGGTGCGGACGGCCGGCCGCTGCATGACGCCGATGCTATCGGCGGCCCTGAGCAGCCCCGCGGTATCCGTCAGGTCGGTGTGGGGTGGCGCGGATAGGTGGTGATCGACTCCTGGGTGGGCATGAACTGCGGATTGGGGATCACCGCGCCCTGGGGACCTGCGGGACAGCCCTCGTGCATACGAGGGTCGAAGATGCCGGCCGTGTGGGGCAGGTGGAGCTTCGACATGTTGGCGGCCGCCTGGACGGTGGCGGTCAGGTCGCCGGTCACGCCGCGACGCCACGCCGAAACGTTGGGCACCGTCACACCGAAGCGGGTTTCCAGGAACCGGAGCATCGAGGTGTGGTCGAAGGTGTCCGAGCACACGAAGCCCCCGCGACTGAAGGGGGACACCACCAACATGGGAACCCGCACGCCGAGCCCGACCGGACCACTGAATCCTCCGGCTTCGACGGGCAGCGGGTTCACGGTCACGTACTCACCGGGGGTGCCCGGAGGCGGCGTCGGCGGTGGGACATGGTCGAACAGGCCGTCGTTCTCGTCGAACGTGATGAACAGCACCGTCCGCGCCCACACCGCTGGGTTCGCCGTGAGCGCCGAGATGATCTGGTGGGTGAACCACTCGCCGATGAGCGATGCCGAAGGCGGATGCTCGTCGTAGCCCACCCTCGGGATGATCCACGACACGTTGGGCAGCGTGCCCTTGCGGACATCCTGGGCGAAGTGCGGGATGGTGGGAAGGAAAGCGTTTTGGTACAGGCTCGACGCTTTGTTGGCGTACTGCTTGAAGTACAGCAGGATGTTGTCGGAGAGCAACAAGGCCGAGGGATCCGACGGCCGGTAGGCCGGACCGGTCGGGTTGTACACCTTCCAGCTGACCCCGGCGTTGGACAACGCCTCGGGCATCGTCGGCCATGACGCGCTGAAGATCGCATTGCGCGACACGTTGGTGGTGAGCACCGGACCTCCGGCGACGCCGTCGGGGTCGTTGGTGCCCGACAGGGCGAAGAGCCGGTTCGGGTGCGTAGGCCCGAGCACCGAGCAGAAGTAGTTGTCGCACACCGTGAAGGCGTCGGCCAAGGGGTAGTGGAACGTGAGGTCCTGGCGTGTGTGGTACCCCATGGTGAAGACGCCCCCGGGACCGTTCACCTGCGATTCGAGGTGGGTGGCCACGAATTGGTCCATGAGCCCGCCGTTCCACGACGAGTGCTGCGCGGGCCACGTGTGCGACAGGTCCTCGATGCATTCGCCGCCCGGGTGGGTGGAGTCGAGGTGATACGGCAATAGCGTCGCGTCGCGACCTCCGGGCCACGGCTGGGAGAAGGCGGCCCGGTTGTTGATGTCGTCGAATCCCTTCACGCCGCTCATCGACCCGAAGTAGTGGTCGAACGAGCGGTTCTCCATGGTCAGGAATACGACGTGCTCCACGGCGCCGAGGTCGTGTCCCGCCGGAGCGATCGACGCCGCGGTACGGGCCAGAGCCCGTCCCGAGTTGCCCATCAGGGCGGCGGCACCGCCGCCGACGCCGGCGGCCAGGAGTTGCCTTCTCGTCAGGTGCACGGTCACGGTCCGACCGTACGACTCGGTTCAGGCGGTGTTGATCCTCAAAATTGACACTTTCGCGAAAGTGACACCTCGCGAAGTGATCAGGTGTGCTGGCTGCGCCTGGCTGTCCACGGCACGGCCACGGCACCCACGATGAGCACCACACCCAAGGCAAGCGCGGCGTATCCGTGCTTCATGGCGTGAGCCTTCGAGTGCTTGTAGTGGGCGGGGAAGAAGCTCGGCAACGAATGCGACGGCAGCGCCAGGTACATGATGCCGGCGATCACGGCGAGAGCCCCGACGACGGCGAGTACCACCGTCAGTGCCTTCAGGGCTGGGTGCAATCCACTCAACATGCTGTGCTTCCCCCTAGATCTGGCACGCTCGGGCAGGTGCCGGACCAGGCAAGGCTAGACGAGGTGTCAACCCTCGGTGAACCCCTCGGGCCCGGGCCCGACTAGGAACTGGCCACCTCAGCCCGCCGCCGGCGATGACCGACGAGCTCCCGCCACAAGAGGCCGCCGCCGATGGCAAGCAGGCCGAAGCCGAGCAGTCCGAGTACGTAGGGCTTCGACCCGGCCCACGGCAGTCCGGTGTGGATCTGGGTGACCCCGCCCACCGGCCCCGTGTCGCCCGCGGCCCCGCCTGACCCACCTCCAGGAGAAGTGGCCACACCCACGGGGGTGTCGACCACGTTGGTCGTGCACCCCGTGCTCGCGGTGCAGCCGCCCCCACTCCAGGTCCCGGCGTTGGTGATCGTGGTCCCTACCGCCACATCGACCGTCACCGAGAAGGTCAGGGCAATGTTGTTGCCGTTGGGAGGCACCGAGGAGAGCGAGAACGTCACGGTGCCGCCCGATTCACTGGAGGTGCACCCACCGGTGTGCCCGCAGCTGGCCGAACCCGTGACGTAGGTCGTGCCGACCGGGACCTTGTCGTGGACGACGACGTTGTTCTGTGGATTCGCCGACGAATTGGCCACCGACAGGGTGTAGGTCAGCTTCTGTCCGGGCTCCACTGACGCCGGCGACCCGGACTTGGATACGCTGATGGCGCCACCGGTCGAGGTCACCGCCGCGCCGGCCACCGGCTGCTGCACCGTGTTGGTGGCGCACGGCCCCTGGGAGCACAGGTCACCCAGCCACGACGCCGTGTTCGTGATGGTGCCGGTCGGCACCGCCACCTGCACCGAGTACTGGACCTTGAATTTCTTACCCGGGTGCACCGGGACGTCGTCGAAGTGGTACCCGATGTTCCCGCCGGCGTCGTTCACCGTGCACCCGGGCGACTTGAGGCAGGTGGCCGAACCGGCGATGTAGTTGGTCCCCGGCGGGGTGCTGTCGTTCACCGTCACGTCCGGTTGGTCGTGCCGGGAAGGGTTCTTCACGTTGAGGACATAGATGATCGTGCTTCCCTGCGGCGACGGGAGCCCGTTGTTCGGGAACCCGAGCAGTGACACCGGACGCGGGAGAACGTGGTTCGTGGCCTTGTTCGACGAGCAGACGGCCGCACTGCAGCCGTCGCCGAAGAGGTGGGCGACTTCGGTGATCGACTGGTACTGAGCCCCGATACGCAGGGTCACGTCGAAGGCGAGCGTTCCCCCTGCTCCGGGATCGAGCTCCGTGACCCCGAAGATCAGGTTGTCGTGCGACGAGTACTTCTCGGTCGCGCCACAGTTGGGCACGGTGCCGCAAGTGGCACTGTTGGCCACGTAGATCCCGTCGCGCGGCAACGGCACCACGATGCTGAACGAGTTGGACGGGGCGCCGGTGGCGTTGGTCACGTCCAGTTGGTAGTGGACGACGGTGCCCCAGAAGATCGGCTTCGAGGACTGCACCCCGTCGATGTACTGGGTGAGGTGCATCTGGATTCCCGAGCTCCCCTGCGTCGCCCAGCTAGCCGGCGACAAGGCGGCGGTCATCAGCAGGGTTCCCATCGCCGACAACAGGGCTGGGAAAACGGCGCGCGCCAACCGGCGGCCGCCGCGCGGCGGCGCACTGGCCTCGGCGATGTCCCGTGGCACGCTTCCCCCTGCGAGCGGCCGGGCGGAAGGCCCGACTGCTCGTCGCGTCGTCGATCCGATGCGGGTCCTTCTGGGCGTCAACTTAGAGTCAGAGGCCGAAACCGGCATCGTCAAGAATGACGGGATCAGCCTCGACCAGGTGGGATTTCGGGGCTCGCCCCCGAACAGGCGACGCTCAGAAGCTGGCGGGTAGGGCCAGGCTCACGTGCTGGAAGCACCCCAGCAGGAGGAACACCCCGAGCGGGGCGGCGAGCAGTCCCAGCCACCGGCGCTTGTCGGGGATGCGGCGGAAGGCGAAACGGCCGGCAAGGGC
>DATGGF010000126.1:0-4313 GCA_035308625.1 Acidimicrobiales bacterium
GCTTCGAGGTGGCCCGCCGCCGGCGCTGAGCGAAATTGCTCAGCCGCTCACCAGCGGTGGCACCAGCAGGGGACATGGAGGCGCACCCAGCGGCACCACGCTCGAGCCGTTGTCACCCAGCGCCTGCATGGTGTCCCACAACGCCACCGGGTCGTAGATGATCCCGATGTGCTCGGTGGCGTCGGTGGGGCACTGGTCTTGGAGCCGGACGTCGTCGACTTGCGCGGCCGGGCCGTGCAGGAAGGCCGACGGCCACTGCCCGAGCGCTTCGTCCACGGCGTTGGGCGCGGGGGTCACCACTTCGTCGTAGGCCGACTCCACCACGTAGTAGAGGACGCCGGGCGCGGCCTCCCGGATGCCGCCCGGACCGTTGAGCGCGTCGAGGAAAGGGCTGCCGGCTTCTTGTTCGCCGCATGCGCCGCAGCCGGCCTGCGCGGGGAAGGTGTAGGCGTCGGCACCGAAGACGGCACGCAACAGCGGCACGAGGCCGTAGGCGTCGGCCCCGTGGTTGGACGGGGCCAGCCCCACGAGCAGGTGCACGCGGGCCGCCCCCGGCGTGCCGGCGGTGTCGTCCAACGTGCAGCGCGCCGCCCCGTCGGCACACAGCCAGCCGTGCTCGATGTACTCCCGCGGCATCATCCCGCCCTGGGAGTGGCCGACCATGTCGACGGCGGCCGGGTGGGTGCCGTCGGGCTCGGTGGTCCACGCCAGCACTCGGGACACGAAGGCGGCCAGCTCGGCCGCCGAGTTCTCCACGTAGTCGATGCCGTAGCTGTGGTCGCCGAAGGCGGTGGTGAAGGTGGTGGCGCCGTAGTTCAGGCCGAACACGCAGTAGCCGGCGTCGGCCAGCATCGGGGCGAGCGCCTGCCAGCTGAAGTTCTCGTTGGCGAACGTGCCGTGGACCAGCACCACCGGGAACGGGTGCGCCGCCGCCGGCGTGCACGGTCCGTTGGCCACTCCGGGGGGCATGCCGGTGGGGTCGGAGAACTCGCTGGCCACGCCCTGGAGCTCGGTGCCCACCCGGTAGGAGGCGTCGCGGGCCGTCGGGGTTGGCCCCGCGCCCGCCCCGGCCAGGTGCAGGCCGGTCATCGCGGTCGTGCCGACCGCCAGGACCGCCAGGGCCCTTCTCCCCAACCGCCGACCGACCATCCCGCCTCCTCGGATACGCCCCCCGAGGACGACGCGATGTTGCCAGATCGGCCCGTCGCGTTCACGACGGAGGCCCAAGGCCGGTTCTGTCCGTCCGTTGTGCTCGTCGCCGGCCGTGCCGCTCCCGACAGCCTCAGTGGCGATGACGTCCGAGCGACGCGCCGAGTGGCGAGCCGGTGGTGGGAGTCGAACCCACGACCTGACGATTACAAGTCGCCTGCGCTACCACTGCGCCACACCGGCGGTCGGTCCACGCTACTCCTGGCCTGGGAGCACACCGGGGTGGCGCGGGGATCCTTGCTTCGGACGCAGTGCATTGGCAGGCTTGACGCGCCATGCCGCTCAGTGACACTGATCGCGCGTTGCTCGAATTCGAGGAGTCCTGGTGGCAGCGGCCCGGCGCCAAGGCACCGGCCATCCGTCTGCGCTTCGGTTTCTCGCCCAGCGCGTACTACCGGCGCCTGTCCGCATTGGTGGATTCGCCCGACGCGCTCGAGCACTCGCCACTGCTCGTCCGGAGGCTCCGGATGCAACGCACCGCCCGCCGCCGCAACCGATTCGAGGGCGTCGCCGTCCCCGACCATCAACCGCGATGAGCGGGCCGGCCATGCCGATCATCCCGGCGATCGGGCGGCGAGCCTCGTGACTGGCACCTCCGACTCCGAATTCGCCGACATGTTCGGACCCCTCGAACGCTCTGGTGTCGTACGGGGGTGGGTGCTCGTCATCGCCGCGGTGGTGCTCGGGGCGCTGCTCATGCCCTCGGCCACGCGCGCCGCGGTGGCGCCGGCGGGCTCGAGCGCGTCAGGGGGGTCGGGCACGTCGCCCACCACGTCGCCGAGCACGCCGGGATCGGGGCCGAGCACCACGGTGCGGTCCTCCACCACGACCACACGGCCGACGAGCACGGTGGCCACCAACATCCCGCCGTCCACCATCCACGTGCTCGTGGCCAACGGCACCAACACCAACGGCGCGGCCGCGTCGGTGGCGGCCTTCTTGACCGGCAAGGGATTCCCGACGTTGAAGCCGTCCAACGCGTTGACGACGGTGTCGGCCACCCAGGTGTACCCCGTCGGCGGGGCGGTGAGCGCGGCCACCGAAGTGGCCCAGGCCCTCGGGCTCTCGGCCGCCAGCGTCGAGCCCAACTCCATGCCGGTCCCGGTGTCGTCGGATGCCGGCGCGACGGTGGTCGTCGTCGTCGGTCCCGACGTCCTGTCGCGCACTTCGACCACCGGCGCCTAGCCGCGCCGGGCGTGGCATCGCCGCCGGGCGACCCGGGCCTCGGGCCGCTCGCCGCGCTGGCTGCCGATCCGCCCGGCAGCGCGGTGCTCACCGACTTCGACGGCACCCTCTCGCCGGTGGTGCCCGACCCCGAGCGGGCCGTGCCCCTGCCCGGGGCGACCGGCGTGCTGGCCGCCCTGGCCGAGCGGTTCGCCCTGGTGGCGGTGGTGTCGGGGCGGCCCGTGCGCTTCCTCGAGCGCCAGCTGGCCGGGGCCGGCCCCCGTGTCCGCCTGGTGGGCGGCTACGGGGTCGAGTGGCTCCAGGGCGGGGAGGTGCACCGGGCTCCCGAAGTCGAGCCGTGGCTGGGCCCGGCCGCCGAGGTGGCCGCCGCCGCCCGGGCCGAGGCGCCCCCCGGCGTGGGCATCGAGGACAAGGGCTTCGCCGTGACCCTCCACTGGCGACCGGCGCCGGAGGCGGGACCGTGGGCGCAGGAATTCGCAGCGCGCTGGTCCGAGCGCACCGGCATGGTGTTGCAACCCGGGCGCCTGGCCGTGGAGTTCCGCCCGCCGGTGGCCCTCGACAAGGGCGCAACCCTTGAGCGGCTGGCCGCAGGCTGCCGCGCCGTGTGCTTCATGGGTGACGACGCCGGTGACGTGGCCGCCTTCGACGCGCTCGACCGGCTGGCCGGGTCCGGCGTCCACGGCGTGCGCGTGGCCGTGGCCGATGCCGAGTCCCCGCCCGAGCTGGTGGCCCGAGCCGACCTGGTCGTCGACGGTCCCCATGCGGCCCTGGCGTTGCTCGACGCGCTGGCCCGGGCGGCCGCGGCGCGCTGACGCTGGGTGCGTGGCCGGCCGGTGCGCGCCGGTCAGGCCGCGGCGGCGAGCAGATCGGCCAGCCAGTCACCCGGCTTGCGCCGTCGCACCAGTTCGCGCAGGGCCTCGGCCCGTTGGGCCCGTTCGCCGCGGTCCATGTCGAGCGCCAGGGCCAGCGCGGCGGCTGTGCCCGACACGTCGAAGGGGTTCAGCTCCACCGCCGGACCGCGTAGTTCGCTGAAGGCCCCCGCCTCACGCGACAGCGCCAGGACCCCGTCGGTGGTGTTCACCAGTGGGCCCTCCTTGGCCACCAGGTTCAGCCCGTCGCGCAGCGGGTTGACCAGCAGCACGTCGTAGCGGGTCAACGCGGCCAGCGACCGCGCCGGGTCGTCGGCGATGTCGAGGACCACCGGCTCCCAGTCGGTGGTGCGCCACGTGTCGTTCAACCGTGCCGCCGCGTGCTCCACCTCGTTGCCGTAGGCGAGGTACTCGGGCAGGCTCTGGCGCGAGTTGTAGGCGTGCGCCACCATGACCACCCGGCCGCGCAGGTCGGCCCGGGCGCGGAGCACCTCGTCGAGGGCCCAGAAGCCCCGCAGCAGGTTCTTCGACGGTTCGATGCGGTCGACGCGGAGCACCAGCTGGCGATCGCCGACGCGCTCGTCGAGCTCGAGGCGGGCGCGGGCGCAGGCGGGCTCGGCCACGCGGGTGGCCAGCAGCTCCGCGTCGGGTACCAGCGCGGAGGCGAATGTGCGTCCCGGCTCCACCCCCATGTCGGCGCAGCCGGCCCGGTAGGCCCATTCCCAGCGGGCGGTGTGGAAGCCGCAGCTGCCCGCCGCGGCCATGCCGCCCAGGATGTCGCGGGCCGCGGCGGCGGGGAGGACGCGCAGCACGCCCGGGTCGGCGAAGGGCGTGTGGGTGAAGTGCACGGTGCGGAGGTCGGGACGGCGGCGTCGTAGCAGCGCCGGCAACAGGCACAGGTGGTAGTCCTGCACCAGCACCGTGGCCTGGTCGGCGGCCACCTCGCACACGGCGTCGCAGAACAGCGCATTGAGATCCGCGTAGGCGTCCCACGCCTCCACCCAGTGCCGGTCGATGCGGGGACGGCGGCTCAGGTCGAAGAGGTGGTGG
>DATGGF010000127.1:0-2347 GCA_035308625.1 Acidimicrobiales bacterium
CATGGCATCACTGTTCCGAACCTGCCGGCGACAGGAGGCTTTCGCTCGGGATGGGTAACGGGCAGCCCAATGGTGGACGACACCATCGGATCTGACCTGCAGAAGGTCTCTGAGAACTACTTGCAACAAAAGGCCGGAGTCATGTTCGTGACGGCGCCGACTCCTCGCGTTCCAATCATCGCCGATCCCGACATCCCTCCGAATGACGGTTCTCAGATGGGAGACATCTCGGTGCTCGGCGGCTTCTCTTCCGAATATGACTCGCTCCTGAAGGAATGCAAGGCCGCGTGGGGTCAGTTCGCTCCCTCCGCCAGCGGCATCTATGCCATCAACGTACGCCACTTCTACAACACCGACGCCGTCGGAGAGGACACAGTCCCCCCGTGCTCACTCCGGGCCATCCAACCCCCAGGATGTCCGTCTCCTGGAACTCCGGGCGCGAGGTGGAAGGACCTGTGTTATGCGCCTCGCCACATTTTGCCCAGCGATGTCGAGACGGCCTCCGGGGTAGGGTTCGACGACCCTGTGAACTACCTGGCCGGCATGTTCCCCGGTGACCCGTTCTTGACGATTGGCCACGAACTAGGCCACGCCCTTCTGCTTGGTCACGGGAACGGGCTCGACGACAACCATATGGCGGTATCTCCCACCCAAGGTGCCGGGTCGCGTCAGTACGACACCTCGTACTGCAATGCGGTGGCAAACGTCGACGCACAGCCGTTCTCTCTTATGTCACCAACCAGCCCCGTCGGAACGCTCACCGACTTCCAGATTGAGAATCTTCGAGACGCCGCTGAGCAGGGATACGGTGTCGTGCCAGGAGGCTCCAGCGATCCTTCGGGTCAGATCATCGACTCCTCAGGAATTTGCAGTTCCAACTGTGCTCCGGCCGATATCGCGCCGTTTCAGTTGATGGTGGCGCGATCGACCTTCCTTCAGGAGACCGAAACCACAATCGAATCGCACGGGCCGGTCGGGGCCGGTGACGCATACTACGCGCTTGTTGATACGGACAACGACCCTGGGACTGGCTGCCTCCCGAGCACGCTGGGGGTTCCGACAAGCTTCGAAGGAGCGGAGCTCGTGACCAAGGCATCGCTCGAGGGTGGTCAGCCCACGCTCTCCGCATGGGCCTGCCACAGCGGGGCGTGGCAGCCAATCTCGACTGTTGATGGGGATGTCACGCCATTCGACGGGACCGGCAGCACTGATGCCAGCGGCTCGCTGACCGTGGCCGTCCACGATGCCGATATTCCGCCGTTGTCGTCCACCCCACGGGTCGCGGCCGTCGATGTCCAGGCCAACACGGGAGTGTCCGATGCCTTTCCCAGTGACGGCGGGCGGGCACTTTCTCTCACGCCATCACCTCTCCCCACCTGTACTGTCTCACCTGCGACGATCGCGCCGGCGACTAAGGCTTCGGTGACTGCGGCTGCCTTACCTCCCAATGTCAGCGTGCACTTCGAAGTGGGCACTGACGTGGTCGCCAACGGGCAGACGGACTCTGGAGGTGGCGTAACGGCGTCATTCGTCCTTCCATCGGTTACGACTGCTGGCCCGATACCCGTAGTCGTTGGCGTGGACGGATCTGGGATCGCCAGCGGTTGCTTTCTGAATGCTGACGTGTCGCCGGCGGCTTCGACCCACCTGCAGTACACCGGACCGGGAAGCGACCAGTACACGAGCGAGTTTACTCCGGCGGCGCACCTGACAGACCTGAGTGGCGATCCGATTGCTGGGGCTCTCCTCACCTTTACCGTCAACAGCTCTGAGTCCTGCGCCGGGAACACGGACGCGTCGGGCGACGCAAGCTGCCAACTCAGTCCGAAAGAGGGAGTAGGGAGCTATCCCCTAACAGTCGACTACTCCGGTACCGCCGCCTATCTGGCATCAGAGATATCCGAGGCGCTCCAGATCACGCCTCGACCGGTGATTGTCAATGTGACTCCGCCTCCGGTCCAATACTCCGATCCTTTACCGGACTTGAACGCGTCCTTCTCGACATCGGGCCTAGCAGGGACAGATCTGCTCTTCGGTACTCTCGCCGGCTGCAGAGCGACTGGCCTCGCCTTGAACGGCGCGTTGGTCTGGTCTTCAGCAGGGACCTATTCGATCTCGGGGTGTAACGGCCTCTCGAACCCGAACTACGTCGTCTCGTACAGTGGCAGCCTGACCGTCACGAGGGAGGACGCGATCACCGCCTTCTCAAGCGGGTTGTTCTTTTCGACGGGTTCGGCCACGGCGACATCAGGACCGGTGGTGCTGAACGCAACGGTGACACAGGACCCGGACGGCACTCTCGGCGACCTGGGCAACGTGCCGGTGGAGTTCGAACTCTTCAGGTCGA
>DATGGF010000128.1:0-2126 GCA_035308625.1 Acidimicrobiales bacterium
CGTGTGCATCGATGAGGCTGAGCCGCGAGTCCGACACCACGGTCACCTCGGCCCGCAGGTCGTGGCCCACCCAGCGGATACGCACGTCGCGCACGTCGTCGATGCCCGGTGAGCCACGCAGCACGCGCTCGACCTGGTCGACCAGTGCGGGGTCGACGCTGTCCATCAGCCGCCGGTACACCCCTCGCACCGCCCCGAAGAGCACCACGGCGATGGCGCCGGTGATGACCAGAGCCACCACCGGATCGGCCCGGGGCGCCCCCGCGCCCACCGCCGCCGCGCCGGCCACCACGGCGAGCGAGGCCACGCCGTCGCTACGGGCATGGAGCCCGTCGGCCACCAAGGCGGCCGAGCCGATCTTCCGTCCCACCCGCACCCGGTAGGCGGCCACCAGCTCGTTGCCGGCGAAGCCCACGGCGCCGGCCACTCCCACCCAGATGGTGCCGTGCAGGGTCGGCACGTGGACGACATGGCGTATGGCCTCGTATGCCGCGATCACGGTCGACGCGGCCATCACCACCACGATGCTGATGCCGGCCAGGTCCTCGGCCCGGCCGAAGCCGTAGGTGTAGCGCCGGGTCGGCGCTCGGCGTCCCATGCGGAACGCCAACGCCAGGGGCAAGGCCGTAAGTGCATCGGCGAAGTTGTGGATGGTGTCGGCCAGCAAGGCGACGGAGCCGGTGAGCAGGCTCACCACCAACTCCAGCGTGGCGGTGGCGGCCAACCCGCCCAAGGACACGAACACCGCCCGCATGCCTTCGGAGGTCGTTTCCAGGGCCCGGTCGGCGGTGGGACCCCCGTGGGAGTGGGGACGGACGAGTGCAATCAACATTCCGAGCGGTCCACGTCGGTGCCGGTGGTCGTGCTCGTGGTCGTCGTCGTGCTCTACGTGGTGCTCATCGTCGTGCTCGTGGTCCTCGTGGTCCGCGGACGGCACGTCGACCTCCTTCTCCGCACCGGTGGCACGGAGCCTATGGTGATGCGCTGTGATCACGGAGGAATCGCCATGAGTGCCGGCAACGGCGCGGCGCCGAAGCGTCCCAACATCCTCCTGGTCGTTTCGGACCAGGAGCGTCATCGCGGCTGGTTGCCGGCGTCGGTGTCGTTGCCGTGGCGCGAGCGCCTGCGGGCCGAGGGCCTCGAATTCGACCGGTACTACACCCACTCGTCGCCCTGCTCGCCCAGCCGGGCCAGCCTGTTCACCGGGCGCTACCTCCCCGGTCACGGCGTGGTCGACAACGTGATCATGCCCGAGCACTTGGAGCTCGACCCGGCGGTGCCGACGGTGGGCTCGGTGCTGCGGGCCGCGGGCTACCGCTCCTCGTACATCGGCAAGTGGCACCTGTCGCAGGCGGTGGCGCCGGACATGGAGGCCTACGGGTTCTCCGACTGGGACGGCAACGACCGCCATTTCATGGGATGGGCGGGCACCGGCGTCCATTTCGATCCGATCATCGCCGCCAATGCCGCTCACTGGCTCCGGAGCAATGCGTCACCGGCGGCGGGGGCCTCCGCCCCGCCTTGGTTCCTCACGGTGGCCCTCGTCAACCCGCACGACGTCATGTGGTTCCCGGTCGACCAGCCCGGTTACGCCGAGCGGCATCCCGAGGACGTCGGCCGCATCCGGCGCATCCTCGAGATGGCCGCCTGGAAGGAGGACGACCCGCTCCCCGTCTACGGATCGGCCTACGACGAGGTCTGTGACGAGTTGCCGGCCAACTTCTCCGACGATCTGCACAGCAAGCCCGAAGCCCACCGGCAGTGGCGCTGGGACCAGCAGCACGGGCTCTACGGGTACATCGATCCTGCCGACACGCACGCCTGGCTCCGGCATCTCGACTACTACGTCGAGTTGCACCGCCGGGCCGACGAGAGCCTGGGGACCGTGCTCTCGGCCTTGGAGGAGAGCGGGGCCTGGGACGACACCATCGTCATCTTCACCTCGGACCACGGCGACATGTGTGGTTCACACGGGCTGCGCTCCAAGGGGCCGTTCGTGTACGAGGAGATCATGCACGTACCGCTCGTGGTGCGGGCCCCCGGACGCACGAGGCCCGGCACTGTCACCTCGGCCCTGGCCACCCATGTGGACCTGGCCGCCACCATCTGCGCCCTGGCGGGTGCCA
>DATGGF010000129.1:0-4359 GCA_035308625.1 Acidimicrobiales bacterium
CGCGCAGTTCCCGCCAGTTGTGAAGGCACCTGCCGCCCAACAGAGGCCAACATCTGCGCGACCTCAGCGTGTCAGTGGATGCTTACGCGTCTATCTGTTCCCGTTGCACGCGCTCGCGATAGTCGCCCTGTCGCTGCGTGCATGCGCGACTGCTCAACGTGGAAGTTTGTTCGCTTGGGACAGTTTTGCCTGAACGGCCGTTGGATGAGCGGAACGGGAGTTGTGTCCGTGGAACGGCAGTTGGACGCATCAGCCCGAATCAGACGTTGCCAACCGGCGTTGGATCAGTGGAACGGCAGTTGTCCGTACGTGCTGCAGAGACCGAACGCTTCGATGAGGACGAACGCGCCGACGAGTGAGCTGACGACGATGCGCCGGCGACCGGTGGCCCGGCGTGTGTTGGCCCGCGGCATGTACCACTCGGGGAGCGGGCTGGGCCCCGTGCCGAGATAGACGTCGAGAGGAACCGCGTCGGGCGACAGTGGCGTGGCGGGGTCGGCGGACATGGCCAAGGCGGCGAGCTCTTCGTCAGTGATCGACGAGCCTGGCTCGTCGCGGTCTTGGGCCCAGTCCGGCGCTCGTGCCACGCTCGAATTGTACGGCCCGACCCGGCCGCGCTGACTTCAGCCCCCCGGCGTAGGAGGATCATCCGGTGCCATTGCTGCTGGTCATCGGGTTCGTGGCCGGGCTCATTGCCGGGATCTCGCCCTGCATCCTGCCTGTGCTCCCGGTGGTGCTCGTGGCGCCCACCGCTCCGGCGGCCCCGCCGCCGTCAGGGGAAGCCGAGGACGTAGCCCCGCCGTCGGTGCGCCGGCGTCGTTCGGTGGCCATTGTGGCCGGCCTCGTCGTCAGCTTCAGTGCCGTCACCCTGCTCGGCTCGCTGGTGCTCAGTGCATTGGGGCTGCCCCAGGATCTGCTCCGCGACGCGGGTCTCGTCGTGCTCGGACTGTTCGGTTTGGGGCTGGCCGTGCCGTTCGTGGGCCACCTGATCGAACGGCCCTTCGCCCGTGCCCGGGGGCCGCGCCTCTCGGGCCGTTTGCCGGGCTTCGTGCTCGGGCTCGGGCTGGGTGCGGTGTTCGTGCCCTGCGCGGGCCCGGTGCTGGCGGCGGTATCGGTGGTGGGCGCCACCCACCACATCGGCTTCACCGCGGTGTTGCTCACCCTCGCTTTCGCCGTGGGCGCGGCCGTTCCCCTGTTGGCGGTGGCTCTGGCCGGTGAGGAGCTCGTGGCGCGCGTCCGGGTGTTGCGCAACCGTGGTTCGGCGGTGCGGATCGCCGGAGGCGCGGTGATGATGGTCATGGCCTTGGTCATCGGTCTCAACCTCACCGACGGCCTTCAGCGCGACGTGCCCGGCTATACCAGCGCTCTGCAGCGATCGGTCGAGGGAACGCACTTCGCCACCACGCATCTCCAGGCGCTCACCGGCAATGGCGGCGGCCTGGCTTCGTGCACCAACGACACAGGGCCGCTGCAGCAGTGCGGCCGGGCGCCCGCCTTCACCGGTATCACCGCCTGGCTCCACACCTCGGCCGGCCGGCCGCTCAACTGGTCGGCGCTGCGCGGCAAGGTGGTTCTCGTCGACTTCTGGACGTACTCCTGTATCAATTGCCAACGCACCCTGCCCCACGTCGAGGCGTGGTACCACCGGTACAAGGCCGACGGGCTCGTGGTGGTGGGGGTGCACACGCCGGAGTTCGCCTTCGAGCACGTGGTGTCGAACGTCGTGGACGCGTCGCGCCAGCTCGGCGTGGACTACCCCGTGGCCGTCGACGACAGCTACGGCACCTGGGACGCCTATCACAACCAGTACTGGCCGGCCGAGTATCTCGTCGACGCCACCGGCGAGGTCCGCCACGTACATTTCGCCGAGGGCGAGTACCCCCAGACCGAGTCGCTCATACGCTCGTTGCTCGGGTCCGCCCATCCGGGAATCGTGTTGCCGCCGGCCACCGATGTGGCTGATCTGACGCCGCAGAGCGAGATCAACCCTGAGACCTACCTCGGCTACGAGCGCCTCCAGTACATCGTCGGTGCCAACGTCGTCCCCGATCGCCCAGCCGCGTACACCTTCCCTTCCGACATCGCCCCGGGGGAGTTCAGCCTGGCGGGATCTTGGACGGTCGGCGCCGAGAAGGCCACGGCGGCACCCGGCGCCCGCCTCGAGCTCGGCTTCCAGGCCGACGACATCTATCTCGTCCTCGGCGGGAGCGGCACGGTCACCGTGGCCGTGGACGGGACCACGCGCCAGACGATCGCAGTGTCGGGCATTCCCCGGCTCTACACCTTGCTGAGCGGGCCCAAGCTCCAGACGGGGGTGCTGACGCTCACCTTCTCGGGCGCCGTCGATGCCTACGACTTCACCTTCGGCTGACCGGGAGGCGGTGTGCTGTTCATCGAGTACGACGTGGGTGAGGACGGCGCGGTCGAGCTCGTGGCTCTGGTGAACGCGGTGGAGGAGGACGACGCCGATCCCGACGGCGCCGCCTGGATGGCCTGGAGGCGTACCCACGAGGACGCGGGCGCCGGGTGTGCGTCCGTGTCGGCCGCGGAGCTCGTGCTGCTGGAGCAGATCGAGGACGCCGACGAGTTGTGGGCCGAGGTGGAGCGCATCGTGCTGGCCGACCGGGTGGCCAAGGAGGCGTCCTGGTGAGCACGACCCGCAGCACGCTGTACCGCTTGGCGCGCGACCTCGGCAACGTCGAGGCGGTCGAGCACGGCTACCGGCGCGGCGGCCTGTCCGGTGGGGCCGAGGGCATGGTGGAACGCCAAGTGCGGCGGGCCATCTACCGGCAGGGGAACCGCCAGATCAACCATCTCGTGCGCGCCATCGGGCTGGGGCCGCGGCGCCGCTGACCGTCCTGCGGGCGCGGCTGGCGACGATCGAAGCCGCGGCACGGCGCCCCCATCAGCGAGACTGAGCCGATGGCGCCCGGCCTCGACATCCGTCCTGCCACGCGCCGGCTCCAGTTCGCCCTGGGGGCTCTGGCGCTGGTCATCGTGGGCGGCTCGCTCGGCTACTGGGCGCTCGGGGCCAGTCCGCTCGACGCGCTGTACCGCACGGTGACGGTCATCACCACGGTGGGCTTCCAGCAGTCCGGGCAGCCCGGCCGGGGCGTCAAGGCCTTCACCATCGTGCTGGTCCTGGTGGGCGTGGGCACCGCGTTGTACTCGCTGGGGGCACTGCTCGAGGTGCTCATCGAAGGCCAGTTGGCCGCCATCTTCGGGAGGAGGCGGATGGAACGCAGGATCGCCGGCATGTCCGGCCATGTGATCGTCTGCGGTTGGGGCAGAGTCGGCCGCGTGGTGGCCGCCCAGCTCGCCGCGCGTGGTGTCGATTTCGTGGTGGTCGACGTCGACGCCGAGCGCCTCGACGCGATCGAGTACCCGAGCTTGGTGGGTGACGCCACCGACGACGAGGTGCTGCGCACCGCCGGCATCGAGCGAGCCCGGGCGCTGGTGTGCGTGATGAGCAACGACGCGGCCGACCTCTACGTCACGCTGTCGGGGCGGGCGCTGAACCCGGGGCTGTTCATCGTGGGGCGGGTGCGGGTGGCCGACTCCGAGGAGAAGATCCGCCGTGCCGGAGCCGACCGGGTCATCAACCCGCAGGCCATCGGCGGCTCTCGCATCGCCGCGCTGCTGCTGCAGCCGCACGTGGCCGAATTCCTCGACGTGGTGACGCGCGAGGCGGGGATCGAATTCCGGCTCGAGGAGTTCACCCTCGACGGCCGCTGCGGCCTGTGTGGCACCGCCCTGGGCGAGAGCCATATCCGGTCGAAGACCGGTGCCCTGGTGCTGGCCTTGCGTCAGCCCGACGGCGCTTTCGTGACCAACCCGGCCCCCGACACGGTGCTCCAGTCGGGCCAGGTCCTCATCGCGGTGGGAACCGAGCAGCAGCTGCGTGACCTGTCGGTGCTGGCCGGCATCTGAGCGAACGCGAGCGCTCCGGCGATCGGCGGCTACTGGGGCGGTCCCGTAGCCAGCTTGAGGGTCGTGGTCTGGCTCTGGCCCGACGTGTCGGTGTAGCCGACCGACACGGTCTGGCCCGGGCGCAAACTCGCCATGACGGTGGTCAGCGTGTCGCCCGACGTGACGGTGCGTCCGTCCACCGAGGTGATCACGTCACCGGCCACGATGCCCGCCTGGGCGGCCGGGCTGTCGGCCAGCAGGCCGACCACGTCCGCACCGGCCACCGACGACCCGCCGAATCCGGCTCCGCTACGGCTGGGGCTCACCTCGACGCCGAGCAGAGCCGTGGGCCCGATGTGCACCGTGCTCGACGCGTTGCCCGACATGATCTGGTGGGCGATGGAGAGGGCTGTGTTGATGGGGATGGCATATCCCTGGCTGCCACCGGTC
>DATGGF010000130.1:0-10563 GCA_035308625.1 Acidimicrobiales bacterium
AGGGCGTCCGGGTTCGTCCACGGCAACGGCCCCCGGACCTCGTGGAGCCGCCACAGCCGGCTCTCGTGGGCTCGCTGGCGCACCCGGTACGACCAGTGCGCCGGGTCGCCGGCACTGGCGAGCACCACCAGACGGGCGCCCGGCACCTTAGGGACCGCGCTCAGGATCGAGACCCACACGCCGCGCGCCGCGGCGGGCCACACCGTCAGCTCGTCCACGATGAACAGGTGGCCGCGCAGCCCGTAGGACGACGCCTCGTCGGCGCTCACGACCTCCAGGCGGCCACCTTCGGCCGTCGTGGCGGTGTACCGCTCGACGGTGAGGGCGCCGCGCAGCCCTGGCGTGCGGCCGGCGAAACCCGCGAGGGCGTCCACGACAAGCCGGGCCTGGTCCCGGTCCGCTGCCACGGCGTAGACGCGGCCTCCCGGTGGCACCTGCTCGACGAGGGCGGCGGCGGCGATGCCTGCCGCGTCCGTCGTCTTGCTCCCGCCTCGTGGCCGGGTGAGGAAGTGGAGCCTTGGGTCGGCGTCGAGCGGCTCCAGGACGGCTCTGGCGTCGGCCCACTGCCACGGCGTCGCCAGCTCGCCCCACCGCCGGCCGTCCTCTAGCACGAGGCCGGCGAGCAGATCGAGCGCACGGCTCATGGCCTCGGCTCCAGCCGCGCCACCACGGCGCCCCAGGCGGCTTCTCCCCCGCCGTCCCGAAGCAGGTTCACGAGGGCGACCAGCGCGGCCGTCACGTCGTCGCCCGGGGCGAGCGTGGGCACCTCGCCGAAGGCGGGATCACGTGCCGCCATCACTCGGCCCACCGCCTCGGTCATCGCCAGGCGGTAGCGATCGTCCTCGGCGGTCATCTGGCGTCGCTCCTATCGGCCTGTACGGGCGTCTCAGCACCGCGCCCGCGTTCAGCCGGGCCAGGTAGCGCCGCGGCGCTGGCCTCGACCAGGCGCCGGCCCTCGGATCGCAGCGCCTCCAGGGCGTCCTCGCCACCCGGGAGCGTGGCGAACGTGGCGAGCAGGCCGCCGAAGGCCACCACGTCGAGCCCGAGGCGCTGCCGAAGGCGGTCGGCGCGGGCGTGGAGCCGGTCGGCGTACACGGCGGCGGGCCGCGGGTGGTGCTTCCCGTCGAGCTGGCCGGCCTCGTCGAGCCAGGCGTCCACGAGCCGCGCCTTCGCCTCGGCGATCGCCCAGGCGTCTACCGCCTCCCGGAAGGCTGGGCGGCCGAGCCACGGGCACTCGGCGAGCTTCGCGGCGACGAGCTGGTCGGCCAGTGGGCGGAACCGGAGTTCGCTGTGGGCGCCGTGGCGCTCGGCGACGGTGTTGCCGGGGTCGAAGGGCTCGTGCTGCGCTGCATGACCCGGGCCGGTCATCGGCTGCTCGGGATAGGACAGCCAGTCCTGCACACTCGGCAACAGCGCAGGTCAGCGAGCCGAGAGTCGACGGCGGTCACAGCTTGGTCACAGTCGCTCGGCTCTCGCGTGCGCGCGCGGGGTTTCGCGCAAATGGCCGACACCCGCCCGGATGCGGTTGAAGCCGGATCACGCTGGCCGTCCCTCGACCACGACGGCACCAGGAAGGGCACGCGCTAGCCGGGCAACGGCTCTGTGCTCCGCGACGCGAAGACCTACTTGCTCATACCTCAACGTACCTAGAGCGTCTCGCGTCGAACGCGCTACGCCTTCGGGAGATTGGAGCGCCGAGCGCGTCGAGAACTGCGCGTCGGACGCGTCGAGCCGACCTTCTGATTGCGCCGTCGAGCGCGCTAGGTCCTGGGCGTTGTTCTTCGTCGACTCCATCGCCGGCTCGGTCGGCCGGGCGTAACGCGTCGAACGCGCTACAGTCCCACCAGTCACGCCGTGACCCCTGTCTGGCCGGCGTACGTCGGGGTTAACGAGGCCGAGCGCCGGACAGTGCCGGAGGCTCAGGGAAGCCGCCCTGTGAGCCCCAGACGCCGTTGTGTTGGCCTGGTAGCTGATCCACCCCGTCTCGGCCAGGTGCACGGCGTGTGTCGCCGCTGTGCGCTCCTGGACGCCGATCGCTTCGGCCACCACTGCCATGCGCCGTTGCGGCTTGTTGTTCTTCCCACAGCGCCAAGCGAGGTAGGCGTAGAGCTTCTCGCACACCGGGCAGGCGTAACAGATGATCGCTGGCGACACGGCTCCGAACGTCTTGTCAAACACGTCGGGCTCTACAGGTTCCGGACGCCGACCACCACGGCTTCCGTGCGGTTGAGGCGGCTCGCACGGGCCAACCTCGGACGGGAAAAGGTCTGACATCTTCAAACCGAGGGCGGCCACCACGTCCCTGGTCTGGCACCCAGCATGGCAGGTCACCAGCGCCCGGCCGTCTTTGCCCTGGCCTAACGAGAGGCTGGCGAAGCGGTCGTCGTGCGTTGGACACCGGGAGCGCCACTGCCCCCTCGGTCCCCGGCTGGGGCTGAGTGCTTCGGCTTGGAGCTTGCCCACGAGCCGAGAGAGTGGCGAGTCCTCAGGGACCATCACAGGTCACGTCCTCACCACGGACAGCCGAGACTGCTCCTCGGCGTTGACGGGCTCAGGATCGATCCCGAGCATGACCCGCAGTCGCGCAGTGGGGACCATGAGGCGGCGGCCGAAGCGAAGGACCGGCAGCTCGCCCCGACGCACAGCGTCGTAAGCCGAGCTGCGCGACAGCCCGCACAGGGCCCCAGCCTCCTCGACCGTCATGGTCGGCCGCTCCACCGGGGAGGGGATCACGCCGACGCTGCCCTCTCGGTCCTCGATGCCAGCTCGTCGAGCAGACGCGCCCAGCGCAGCGCCCGGCGGCCCCTTGGGGTCCTGCGCGCGCTCTCCCAGTGGCTTACGGCGGTCGCAGTGACGCCGCAATGAGCACCCACGTGCTGTTGTAACAGCCCTGCCGATACGCGTAGCTGACGGGCCTTTCCGCTGTGCGCCCAGTCGTGGGCCTGGGCGAGAAGGAGCAGGTCAGACTTGCGCATGACGGCGAGCGTACGCTCGACGAACGGGCCTGGGAAGCCACTTTTGGGCTGCTGAATGATATATCAAGTTGACAGTGATGTGACGACCACGTAACGTCCCAAGGCATGGCAGTCATGCGGGGGCTGACGAACGCCCTGGCAGTTGGGTTCGAGGGCCTAGTCCCCCATGGAAGCGAGGGCCTCCACCTCCCGCCCCGGTACGCCTTCGAGGTGGACGATGACGTCTGCCCGTTCCTCGTCGAAATTCACGTCGCTGTGGTGGAGGGTCAGCCCCGGTGTGCAGAGTTGCGCTGTCGTCCGAGGCCGGGCGGCCCGCCGGTGAGTAGCGAGGGCCTTCGGCGACTCCCACTTGGCCGCTACCTACGCGAATCAGCCTCGCTCTACGCGGTACGCGCCCAATTCGACGAGCAGGGCGAGATTGTGTTCTTGCAAGACACCGGCACCGGCGATGAGGAGCCGTTGGCCCGAGCGGCGAAGCAACGGCCTCGCCGCCAGATGACTGACGACCTCCTCCGCGACGTAGCTCGGGTCTACACCGAGGCGGAATCGAAGCCGACGCAGGCGGTCATGCGGCGGTTTGGCTTAAGCAGGCCGACGGCCGGGCGGTGGGTGATGGTCGCGCGTGAGCGTGACTTTCTGCCTGCGGCGCCGGACAGGAGAGCGAGGAAGGCATGAGCAACCGAGCAGCAAGCGCAGCACCGCGCAAGGACGAGGCAACCGGAACCTGGTGGTTCGTTTGTGACCTCCCGCCGGGCCCTGAGGGCCAGCGACGACAGGCCAAGCGCCGTGGCTTTCCCACGAAGAAATCGGCCCAAGAGGAGCTGGACCGCCTCCGCAACCGGGTCGCTACGGCCACCTACGTCGCGCCCAAGCGCCAAACACTGGCTGAGTACCTCACGGCCGACTGGCTGCCGGCTCTGCGGCGGGAGTTGGCAGCCTCGACCTGGGAAAGCTACGACCGCAATGTGCGCCTGCACGTCGTTCCGCGGATCGGCGGTATCCAGCTCCAGAAAGTGGACGGCCCACTGCTCGATCGGTTCTATGCCGACCTCCTGGAAACAGGCCGGCGGCTCGGCAAGCAGATGCCCGGCCTCAAACCCAGGACCGTTCGCTACATACACACGATCCTGTCGGGCGCCTTCGATTACGCCGTGCGCCAACAGCGCCTCGTCATCAATCCGGCAACCCGTGCCACTCCACCTTCTGCCGCTTCAGCCAAGGCGCCTGAGATGCGCACGTGGAGTGCACAGCAGCTTCGGCGTTTCCTCGACCTCTGCGAGGGCGACCGTTACTACTGGCCGTTTGCCTTCCTGGCGCTCACGGGGTGCCGTCGAGGGGAAGTGCTCGGCCTACGTTGGCGCGACCTCGATCTGGAGAGTGCCCCCGCCAGGGCTTCGATCCGACAGACGGTGATACCGCTGACCAAGGCGACCGGGAAGGGCCGAGAGGGTCGCATCCTGCCTCGCACAAAGTCCGACAAGGCCCGGGTGATCGAGCTAGACGCGGCAACCGTGGCGATGCTGAGGAAATGGAATGCGCGGCAGAAAGAGGAGCGAATGGCGCTCGGCGCTGGCTACGGCGACCACGATCTGATCTTCTGCCGGCCCGACGGTCGCCCATACCACCCGGAGGCGTTCTCCAAGACCTTCGACCGACGCTTGCACCAGGAGCGATTCGCTGAGCTGCCAACGATCCGGCTACACGACCTGCGCCACACCTGGGCGACGCTGGCACTGGCGGCCGGCGTAGATGTGGCCATCGTCTCGAAACGCCTCGGCCACGGCTCGCCGATGACAACATGGCAGACCTACCAACATGTGGTGGCGGGGATGCAAACTGACGCCGCGGAAAAGGTGGCTGCCCTGATCTTTGGTGGTGCAAGTTGAGCACTGCGACGGACTGGTCGGCCGTTGGAATCGCGGCCGTTGGCGCGATGACCGGCATCACGGCCCTTGCTCGCCAAGCAAGATTTGAGCGCCGGTCAGAGCCCGACGTTGTGGCAAAAGCAAGCCTTGGGATTACAGCGATTGACGGTCTGGGCTTGCTGACAGTAACGGCCATAAACACCGGACGGGGAGCAATTCAGGCGACAGGATGGGGCTTTCACCTTCCTGATGGACGCTCTGTCATGGCCGCACAGGCGTTCCAAGGATCGTCTCCCATACCTTTGACTCTGGAAGGTGGCCACCAAGGGCGCTGGTCGATGCCCGTCGAACCTATCAGTCCAATTGTGGGCGTTAACGATGCCGGTGATATTCAGCTATTCCCGTTCGTGAATCTTGGCGACGGCTCAACCGTCGAGGGAGACCCGTTGAGCCTTGATCAGGGTGCGCTCCGTCGAATGATCAATTAGACCCAATCCGGTCGAGCCGCGGGTTAGAACGGTGTCTCGCGTACTCCCTGCAAAAGCCCACTGATGTCGGTTAGAACGGCCCTACCCGTTTGGCCATTCGACAGTTTCAGATCCAACTGTTTCCCCGTCAGTTCGAAAGCGTCGTGTTGGCTCAGGTTCACGAAGTACCCATCCCAGGATGTCGGACCATCCATGTACTCAACGCCACCAAAGGTTCGTATCTCGCTGACGTCAACGTACCCAGATAGGCGGACGTCCAAGTCCTTACATTTGACACCGTCAATCCAAACTTCCGCGGCGCCGTTGTAACTAGATCGTCTCTCTCTCATCCGGCGGAGACCTTCATCGTCCTACGCCTCGTCCCATGCGTGTTTGGCTGCCGCCTGAGTCTTCTGGGCCTTCACCGCTTCAATTGCCGTGACTTCTTTGCTGATCTCTCCCTGTGTCCCCCTATACCTGTTGAGGGCGGGACGTATAGCGTCCATTGCTTGCCCAAGGTAGAACTTGTATCTGATTGGGGTACCGGATGGGCTCACACCCCACTCGGACCCACCACCGGGGGGAGAAGTCCGCGCATACCCGTGTTCCACCAAGATGGTTCCGGCGCTCCCTAAAACGACACGAAGAGAATCTTCGACGTCGCCAAGGGGCTCTGTGAGCAAGGTGTCAACCATCCCCGGAATCGAAGCGATCGCCGCTTCGAGATCCCGCTTGATCCTCTTCACCCCGTCCGCTCCTAGCGTTTCCGTACGCTCCGGGTTGTCGATCGTCACCACCTTCTCGACCGTTTGCTGCACCCACAGCTGCCCGTACTCCGTCACCGCTTGACGAACGGCCTTCGCCTGCGGCCCAAGCCGGCTTTGCAGCTCCTCGATCGCCTCTTCGTGTCGGTGGATTTCCGCGTCGAAGTCCATCCCGCTCCTCTGTGACCACCTTGTGACCACGAGAGGCGCCTCGTGGTCTTTCATTCCGAGGTCGCACAGCCGCTTACCAGCGGCTTTAGCTTTTCGGATTGGCTCGGGGGGGAGGACTCGAACCCCCAATAACAGGGCCAGAACCTGCCGTGTTGCCGATTACACCACCCCCGATCGGGCGTGGCCGAGGCTAGCCGATCCCGCGTCTCACCCGGCTCGCCCGAGGCGTTCGAGCGCCGCGTCCAGCCGCCGCAACACCTGCTCACGGCCGAGGACTTCCATGGACTCGAACAACGGCGGTCCGACCTTGCGCCCGGTGACGGCCACCCGGATGGGCGCCTGGCCCTTGTTCAGCTTGAGGCCGACGGCTTCGACCACGGACATGGTGACCTGGTGCAGTACCGAGGCACTCCATTCGCAGTCGGCATAGGCCTGGCGTGCGCCGTTCAGAATCGCGGCGGCGGCGGAGTCCTTGGTTGCGTCCTGCCACGAACGGTCGTCCACAATGGGCTCGTCGAGGAACATGAAGTCGACCATCCCCGGCACCTCGCCCAACACCGACACCCGTTCCTGTACCAGCGGGGCCATGCGCCGGAAGACAGCGGCGTCGAACTCGTCGATGCCCCACGGCGCCGGCGGTTGGGCCAACCAGGGACCGGCCGCCGTCACGAACTCGTCCTCCGGAAGGGCTCGTAGGTACTCGGCGTTCACGTGCCGGAGTTTCTGCACGTCGAAGAAGGCCGGGGAGTGGTTCACGTCCTCGAGACGGAAAGCCGACACCAGCTCGTCGAGCGCCAGGATCTCCCTCCCCTCGGGATGGCTCCAGCCCAGCAGCGCCAAGTAGTTGCGCATGGCCTCAGGCAGATAACCCTCGTCGCGGTAGAGCTCGATGGCGACGGGGTCCCGGCGCTTGGACAGCTTCTGCCGCTTCTCGTTCACGAGCATGGGCAGGTGGGCGAAGAACGGCACGGGGGCGTCGGGGCCCTGGAGTGCGGCCCACAGCAGCAGACCCTTGGGCGTCGACGGCAGCAGGTCCTCACCCCGCACCACGTGGGTTATGGCCATGTCGACGTCGTCAACCACATTGGCCAGGACGAAGAGCGGGTGACCGGTGGACTTCACCACCACGAAGTCCTCGATGGCGCTGTGGGGAAAGGTGACATCGCCGCGCACGATGTCGTGCACCACAGTGGTCCCCTCGTCGGGGACGACGAAGCGCAGGGCATGGCCCGAGCGCTCGAGGCCCCGCTCGCGGCAGTGCCCGTCGTAGCCGGGGGTGGCGTTGTCCTTGGTGCGCGCCAGCACGTCGTCGCGCGTGCAGTCACAGGCGTACAGCGCGCCGGCCGCCCACAACCGGTCGACCGCCTCGAGGTGCCGCCCGGCCCGGTCCGACTGGCGGTACGGCCCCTCGTCGGGGGCCATACCCAGCCAGGCCATGGCCGAGATGATGCCGGCCTCCCACTCCTCCCGGTTGCGCTCGACGTCGGTGTCCTCGATGCGCAGGATGAAGGTGCCACCGCTCTGGCGGGCAAACAGCCAATTGAACAGCGCCGTGCGGGCGCTGCCGACGTGGAAGTAGCCGGTGGGTGACGGGGCGAAGCGGACCCGGGGCCGGCCGTCGCCGGCGGGGACGGCGCCTGTCACCAGCCGGTCACTCCTCTTCCAGCGTGATGGCGCCGGTAGGGCAGTTGTTGGCCGCCATGCGCACCTTGTCGTACAGGTCGGCCGGCGGATTCTCCTGGAGGACGTAGAGGAAACCGTCGTCGCGCACCTCGAACACCTCGGGCACGATGCCCATGCACACCGCGTTCGAGGCGCACACGTCGTAGTCGACGACGATCTTCATGGCAGCGCCACCTCCGTGTCGAGCGCTCGTGGCCACCCGCGGGGCGGGCGGCGGTGTCCGGGGACGTGGCGAGTGTACTGCCGGGCCCGTCGCGCCCCGGGCTTGGCGCGGGGCCGGCCGGAGCCGGCGAGCCGGTCGGGCTCAGGGCTTGTCGGCCCCGAGCACCCACATGGAGAAGAACTGCGATCCGCCGCCGTACGCATGGCCCAGGGCGCGGCGCACCCCGTCGACCTGGTGCTCGCCGGCCTGGCCCCGGACCTGCATGGCCACCTCCAAGAAGCGCAGCATGCCCGAGGCGCCGATCGGGTTCGACGACAGCACACCACCTGAGCAGTTCCAGGGGATGTCCCCGCCGTCGAGGGCGGTGGCTCCCGATTCGGTGAGCTTCCAGCCCTCGCCTTCGGGGGCGAATCCCAGGTTCTCCAGCCACATGGGCTCGTACCAGCTGAAGGGCACGTAGACCTCGGCCACGTCGATCTCGCCCCGGGGGTCGGTGATGCCCGCCTGTTCGTAGACGTCGGCCACGCAGTCGCGCCCGGCCTTGGGGTTGACCTGGTCGCGCCCGGCGAACATGGTCGGCTCCGACCGCATGGCCATGCCGTGGATCCAGGCCGGTGGCTTGGCCGCGGCGTCGGCCGTCCGCTCCCCCGCCAGCACCATGGCCGCGGCGCCGTCGGAGGACGGGCACGTCTCCAGGTAGCGGATGGGGTCCCACAACATGATGGAGTCGCGCACCATGTCGAAGGAGATGTCCTCGATGTGCAGGTGCGCGTAGGGGTTCTTGAGCGCCTGCTTGCGGTCCTTCACCGCCACCAGGATCCCGATGTGGTCGGGGGCGCCCGACCGGCGCATGTAAGCCCGGATGATGGGGGCGAAGTAGCCGCCGGCGCCGGCGAGCAGCGGGGCCGAGAAGGGTTGGGGCACCGACAGGGCCCACATGGCGTCCGAGTCGGACTGCTTCTCGAAGGCGACGGTCAACACCCGCTCGTGGACACCGGAGGTGACGAGATGCGCGGCCACAATGGCGGTGGATCCCCCGACGGACCCCGCGGTGTGCACGCGGATCATGGGCTTGCCCACCGCGCCGAGGGCCGGCGCCAGGTAGAGCTCGGGCATCATCACGCCCTCGAACATGTCGGGGGCCTTGCCGATCACCACCGCATCGATGTCGGCCCATTCCATGGCCGCGTCCTCGAGCGCCCGCTCGGCCGCCTCGCGCACGAGTCCGGCGATGGAGACGTCCTCCCGCTTGGCCCGGTGGTTCGTCTGCCCGACGCCGACCACGGCGCAGCGCTCGGCCATCACCGGCTCCCTTCGGCCGCCAACGCGCACACCAGGTTCTGCTGGAGGCACGGGCCCGAAGTGGCGTGAGCCAGTGTGCGCCCGGCTTGTCCGGCGAGGATCTGCGAGGCCGCCTCGCCGATGCGGATGAGCCCGGCCACCATCAGCGCGTTGGCCGCCAACGCCCCACCCGACGGGTTGACGTTCACCTCCGGGCCGAGCCCGAGGGCCTGGCGAAGGATGATCTCCTGGGAAGCGAAGGGCGCGTGGAGCTCAGCCACCTCGATCGCCGGGCCGTTCGTCACCCCCGCCCCATCGGCAGCGAGGCGGGTCGACGGGGAGTTGCTCAGGTCGCGGGCGCCGAGGGCGTGGGTCTCGATGCGGTGGTCGATGCCGGTGATCCACGCCGGGCGCTCGCACAGCTCCCGGGCCCGGTCCCCCGCGGCCAGGACCACCGCGGCAGCCCCGTCGGTGATGGGCGGCAGCGCGTGGCGGCGCAGCGGGGACACCACGTAGTCGTCGGCCAGCAGGTCCTCGGGGCGGCGGTCACCCGACACCTGGGCCTTGGGATTGCCCATGGCGGCACGCCGGCTGCGGGCCGCTACTTCGGCGAAGTCGGCCTCGGTGGCCTTCCCAGCGTCGATCAACGCCCGGGCCTGCAGCGCGGCCAGGGCCACCGGGTCGGGCCACAAGGGGGCGAGGTAGTACGGGTCGAGCTGCAGCGCCAGCACCTTGTCCAACTGGCTCGGCGACGAACGGCCGAAGCCGTAGACGAGGGCGGTGTCGGCGTCACCGGAGCGCAACATGGTCCAGGCCTCGTACACGGCCCAGGCGCCGTCCATCTCGACGTGGCTCTCGCGCATGGGGGGCCACACCCCCACCGCGTCCAGCGCGCTCACGAAGCTGAACGGCGCGCCGACGAGGTAGTCGGAGCTGCCCGAGCACACGAATCCCATGTCGTCCTTGGTCACGCCGATGTTGGCGAAGACCTCCTGGACCACCGGCATGAGCATCTCGACCTCGTTGTGGTGGTCCTCCCGTCGCACCTGGGGCGACTGGGCGAACGACACCACCGCCACCGGGCGGCCCGGACGCGTGCCGTTGGATCGTGCCGCGGCCGCGCTCACAGGTACTCCGCGTAGCTTTCGTAGACGGCGTCGGGCTCGCCGTTAGGCCGGAAGTACTTGACCGACG
>DATGGF010000131.1:0-4633 GCA_035308625.1 Acidimicrobiales bacterium
GACACCCTGCTCATCTGGACCTACGACGAGCACGGGGGCTACTACGACCACGTGGACCCGCCGGAAGCACCGCTACCGGACGATGTTCCCGCCGCGAATCCTCTCGTGAGGTTTCCGGTGTTGGGCTTCATCCTCCGCCACTTCACCCCATTCGGCAAGCAGATCGACGTGGCCGACACCTTTCCAGCGACCTACGACCGACTCGGTTTCCGGGTGCCCGCGGTCGTCGTATCTCCCTACTCGAGACCGGGGTTCGTCAGCTCGACCATCTACGATCACACGTCGATCTTGCGGCTCCTCGAACGCAAGTGGAACCTGCCGGCTCTGACACCACGTGACCGGGCCGCCAACGATCTCTTGGACATGCTGGACCTCGACGGAGCACCCTCCTTCCTCGACCCTCCTTCCTGGCCAGCACCTTTGCAAAAGGCTCCGTAGCTACCAAGTACAGACGACGAGAGCGGGGGCACATGACTGATCAATCGTCCGAAAGCGATTCCCAGCAGGGACTGAGGCAACGCTTTTCCTCACTGGGTTTGGTTCAACAGATCCTCAGCGGTGTAGGCACCACCCTTGTTCTCGCCCTGCTTGGGTTCCTGGGTCACCAGTTCATCGGCCATCACGCCACCTCCGGAGGCAACGGCTCGACGAATACGTCGCTGGCGACCGGGACGCAGCAGACGACCACCTCGCAGGCGGCTCCTGCCGTGTCGAACGGCTCCTCGAGTACCTCCTCCCAACCTACGGGCGGCTGTGTCCTCTCGATCAGTGACCCCTACACGCAGATCAAGGACCAGCCTTCGTATGCACTTCAGTCCGGAACCAATGTGCCGGCCGGTCAGTACCCGGCATCGGAGAATCAGCTGGTCTCATGGGGTGGGGCGGAGACCCGTTGGTTCAAGATCTCCGTGTCTGGCCGCGTCGGCTGGGTTCCCGACGACGGCATTCAAATCGACAGCAAGACAAGCGCATGTCCCTAGGGCAGGGTCGCCCACCTACCGGTCCCTTGCTGCCATACGAACCAACGAGCCAGCCGCAGGACTGGCTGTTGGGCTTCACCTCGACCGATCCTGACGCGACCGACGGAGACGGCCGGCCCTGGGGCGACGGGACTGCCATGGCCGATCGGGCGTACCGGGGGCTCCTGCCGTGGGACGAAGGCTGTGCCGTCGTCCCCATGATCGGCGGCTTCCAGGCCATGAACGCCATGCGCAACTCGTTCGAAGCCGCCATCGACGACGCTGACGAGCAGGCGGCGAAGGGCGTCCCCGTCGGCCGGCGGGGCCACGTCTATATGGCCGGGTGGCAGTTCAACGGCCTGCGCGACCTGTCGGTCGACAACCCGTGGGGAGGCCGGCCTTGGAAGCCGGGAGCGGTCCCGGTGAAGGATCAGACAGCGCTCGGTCTGGTCATCCGCATGATGGCGGCCGGGATCAACGTCCGGCTCCTGCTGTGGATGCCGACGTCGGCCCAGGGCAGCGTGTCGACAAACCTGGCCGACGAGCACTGGAGCGTCGCCGCCGCCGTGCAGGACTACAACGCCACCCTGGAGAAGCTGTGGGGCCTGAGTGCACCGCTCGGGGTCGTAGCCCTGGATCTCCGGATCGCTGCCGCCTGGACGGCAACGATCCACCAGAAGACAGCGGTGGTCCGGGTGGGGAAGGTCAACGTCGCCTTCTGCGGCGGCGTGGACCTCGCCTTCACCCGGCGCGACTACGGCCGGCCCCCGAACGCGGCGATCGGCCTGGGCGACTGGCAGTCCGGGACGACGATCCCGCTCGAAGCCAACGGATGGCCCCAACAGCAGCCCGCCCCCGATGGTGGATACCCGAATTTTCCCTACTCCGACGGTGGGCAATTCCCCGAGGACCTCCCTGGCCCTGTCTATGGGACAGGTTTCCGGCACTGGCACGACCACCACCTTCGGCTCACTGGCCCGATCGTCACCACCTTGGAGGAGCAGTTCGCCGAACGGTGGATCATGAGCTGTGCCGAGGTGAAGCTGTTCGACCGCTACTTGTGGACCGGTGAATACGACGAGGTGCACCTCACGAGCAACGCCGCCATCGAGCCAGGGGGGCAATCGGTGCGGCCGCTGCCGGCGCCCAAGCCCACGGCCCCGGCGGGAAACGCCATAACGCAGATGTGGCGCACGATCCCGCTGCGCCCGAACACGTCCACGGGCCCGTTCGCGCGCGGGGAATTCACAGTCATGGCGGGCGTGGCCAAGGCCGTCGCCGGTGCCCGAGAGCTCATCACCATCTGGGACCATTATTTCTGGAGCGTGCCGCTGGCCCGGCTCCTGGCCGCACAGTTGTCGGCGGTCTCGACGCTCAAACTGCTGATCGTCCTGCCGCCCTATGGCACGACGCTGCCCGGTGACGAACTGGCCCTGCGGAAGGAGGCGTTGCAGGCGCTGTGGTCTGGGCTCGACGACGCAGGACGAGCCCGGGTCCTCGTACGCGATATGTGGGCGGGTGTACCGGGGCCCAACGTCGGCATTTATGTCCATGCCAAGACGCAGACCTACGACGATCAGCTTCTCGTGTGCGGGTCGGCCAATATGAACCGCCGTTCCTTCGAGTGCGACACCGAGCTCGACTGCGCCGTGTTGCACACGCCGACGGTGCAGGCCCACCTGACCAGCCTGTATGCCTGTGTCACGGGCACGCACTGGTCGAGGGGTACCCAACCCGGGTGGCTGGCCGACTGGTGGGCGGCCATCAGCGCGTACGGCGGTCGGGCGTTGACCCCCGATCCGTTCTTCGTCAAGACCATCGGCCAACCCAAGACCCCCAACGGCGTGTCGATTCCCTACACACGATCGTTCCGACCGATCTGGGAGTTCGAGCCAACCTCGATCGGCACAAAGGTCGACACCAAGGTGTGTCAGTACCCCAAGTGTCCCGGAGATCCCGGCAAGCCCGGGCGGCTGGACGAGATCACCTTCCTCCTCGAACGGTGCCACGATGGCACGACGTGGCCGTGGCGAAAGCCGGCCACGTCTTTCGAGGCGGACGCCGCACCGGAGATGCCCCGTTTGACCCTCTGAGCCCCTCGGCTCGAGCGTGCCTCTGCCGTGCCCGCCCGCCGGGGCGCAGTGTCAGCCCGGTGGGAGCCCGAGCTCCTCGAGTGCGTTCAGATCGGCATCCACACTGGCCGCCAGGGCGGGCCACGTCGGGAAGTGGAACGATTCGATGAGCAGCCGCTTCGAAAGCAGTGGCTGCTTCTCCTTGGCCCGCTCCAGCAGCCGCATGGCCGCATCGGTCTGACCCGAGCGGAGCTGAAGCACCACTCCGGCCATGAGCACGAAGAACTCGGCTTGAGGATGTCGGCATGCAGCTTCCAGTGGCTCACGCATCGACTCGCTCAGCTCTCCGTCGCGGATCCATTGCGCCAGCGCCACCATCCAGTGGAAAGCCCAGGTGAGCGGGTCGCTCGGGCTCACGATCAGAGCTTGGCGGGCCGCTCGCTCCATGGCATCGAGGTCGGGCTGCTCGTGGAACAGGTGGTAGAAGCCCTCCGCCTGATAGGCACTCGGGTGATTGTCGTTCAACGCGTAGGCCCGATTCAGTGCCTCCAGCGACTCCTCCATGTGGCCGCCGGCCGAGTACGCCATCGACAACCCGATGTACGCGTCCTCCAATCGGTCGTCGAGGGCCCGGGCCGCCAGCGCATGCTCCAGGCCCACCGCGGTGTCCTCCGCCGGATCGCGGCTGCGGCCGCCGAAGATGAGGACCGTGTGCCAACGGGCCAGAAGGGCTCGCGGCAGCGCGAACTCGGGGTCCGCGGCGATCGCCGCGTGGAGGAGCTCGTAGGCCGTCAGGTAGCCGACGGGTGTATAGGTCTGGAATTCGGACAGGCCGCGCTGGGTCAACTCCCAGGCATTGAGGCTCTCGGTCGGCTTACGACGGGCTAGGCGCCGCTCGTGCGCGCCGAGCTCGGGGGCGAGGCCGGTGATGATGGCGTGGGTCAGATCGTCCTGGATGTCGAAGAGCTCGGCCAGGTCGCGGTCCCACCGGCTGGTCCATACCTGCACGCCCGTCTCGGCTTCGACCAGCTGGGCGCTCACCCGGACTCGCTGTCCCAGCCGGCGGACCGAGCCCGTCACGATGTAGCGGACCCCCAGCTCCCGAGCGATGCGACGGACGTCGAGATTGGAGTCCCTGTAGGCGAAGCTCGAGCTGCGGGCGATGACGAACAGAGACCGGAAGCGGGCGAGCTGGGCCGTGACGTCCTCCGCGATGCCGTCGGCCAGATAGCCCTGCTCGGGATCGGCCGACAGGTTCTCGAAGGCCAGCACCGCGACCGAGGCACGCTGCTCCTTCTCCTTGCCGGTCGGTGTCGGGCGATGAACGGCGACACCCTCGATCTCGACACACCAGGTCTCCACCGGAACAGGGATGTTCTTGACGAACTGGGGGCCCAGTGGGGTGAGCCGCACCCCTTCCACCGCAGCCAACTGGTCGTGGACCGCACGTGACACGCAAACACCGCCGGGGGGCGCGATGCTCTCGAGGCGGGCCGCGATGTTGACCACGTCGCCGAGCACGTCGTCGCCGTCGATGACGACATCCCCGTGGTTGATGCCGATGCGGAACTGCATGACCTCGTCATCGGGGGAATAGGCGGT
>DATGGF010000132.1:0-2144 GCA_035308625.1 Acidimicrobiales bacterium
GTTGCCGTCGATGATCGAGCGGCGACACGGCGACGTCGTCTTCGTCACCTCCGAAGTGGTGCGCTCACCGCGCGTCCGGGCCGGTTCCTACGTGTCCTCCAAGTGGGGGCTCACCGGGTACGCCCGGTCGCTCCAGATGGAGCTCGAGGGCACCGGCGTGCGCGCTTCGATCGTGGAGCCGGGTCAGACGGTGAGCGAGATGGGGGGTGACTGGGACCCCGACGTCACCACCGAGATCCTCGAGCAGTGGATCCGTTGGGGAGTGGCCCGCCACAGTCACTTCCTCCACCCCGACGCGGTGGCCTCGGTGGTGCGCACCATCGTCGAGGCGCCGCCGGGTACGCACATCTCCTTCGTGGAAGTGGAGCCCGAAGCACCCCTCCGGCGCTCCGAGCCCGGCGAGAAGGGAGCCCCATGACCAACGACACCGCCACCGAGCTCCGCGAGCCGCCCCGGGTGTCGGGGGGCACCGGCGAGCACGGGCACCTCGACGAGCTGCGCCACGACCCCATCGGGCTCATGCAGCGCGTACGCGACGAGTGCGGGGACGTGGGCGAGTTCCGGCTGGCCGACAAGGACGTGGTGCTCCTCACAGGAGCCGAAGCCAACGAGTTCTTCTTCCGCGCCCCCGAAGAGCTCCTCGATCAAGCCGAGGCGTATCCGTTCATGACCCCGATCTTCGGTACCGGGGTGGTCTTCGACGCCCCACCCGAGCGTCGCCGCGAGATGCTCCACAACCAGGCCCTGCGCGACAAGTTCATGCGGGGCCATGCGTCGACCATCGCCGACGAGGTGCAAGCCATGGTGGCACCGTGGTCCGCCGAAGCCGAGGGCGGGGCCGGGACCATCGACCTGCTCGACTGGTTCGCCGAGCTCACGATCTACACCTCCTCGGCCTGCCTGATCGGCCGGAAGTTCCGCCGTCAGCTCGATCGCCGGTTCGCCGAGCTGTACCACGACCTCGAGCGCGGCACCGACGCCATCGCCTACGTGGACCCGTACGCGGAGATCGAGAGCTTCGCCCGACGCGACGCGGCCCGCCTGGGCTTGGTCGACCTCGTCCAGCAGATCATCGACGACCGGGAAGCAGGCCCGGCGCCCACTGACGAGGACCGCGACCTGCTCGACGTCCTCATGTCCATCCGCGAAGAGGACGGATCACCTCATTTCTCCACCGACATGATCACCGGGATGTTCATCTCGATGATGTTCGCCGGGCACCACACCACTTCGGGCACCGCCGCGTGGACCCTCATCGAACTGCTCCGTCACCCTGAGGAGATGGCCGCCGTGGTGGCCGAGCTCGACCAGCTCTACGCCCATGGTGAAGAGGTGAGCTACCAGGCCCTGCGCGAGATGCCCCGGGTCGAGGCGGCTATCAAGGAAGCGCTGCGGTTGCACCCTCCACTCATCCTGGTGCTGCGGGTGGCCAAGGAGGATTTCGACGTCGCCGGCGTGCGGGTGGCCAAAGGCAAGCTGGTCGGCGCGTCGCTGTCGGTGTCGAACCGGCTGCCCGAGGACTTCCCCCAGCCCGAGGCCTTCGTGCCGGCCCGGTATCTCGATCCCCGGTTCGAGGACCGTGCCAACCCTTGGACGTGGATCCCCTTCGGCGCGGGCCGCCACCGGTGCGTCGGCGCACCTTTCGCCATGATGCAGTTGAAGGCCATCTTCTCAGTGCTCCTGCGAGGATGGGAGTTCGAGCTGGCGCAGCCGCCCGAGAGCTACCGCAACGACCATTCGAAGATGGTCGTCCAGCTGGCTCAGCCGTGTGCGGTGCAGCACCGCCGGCGCGCGGTGACCACCTCGTCAGGATCCACGCCATGAAGGTGGTCGTCGACCGCGACCTGTGCCAGGGCCATGGCGTGTGCGAGAGCGAGGCGCCCGAGGTCTTCTCGGTGTCCAAGCAGGGAGTGCTCACCATCGTCGACGAGTCACCTCCCGAATCCGGACGGGCTCAGGTCGAGACGGCGGTGAGCTTCTGCCCGACAAGGGCTCTACGAATAGAGGAGGACTGAGGTGCCCGCGTACCCGTACGACGAGCTGTCCGAGATGGTCGAGCGCTGGCTGGCGGCCAACCGCCGGGCCGAGGCCGAAGAAGACTGGAAGCCGATGGCCGACCTCTACACCGAGGACGCCACCTACGG
>DATGGF010000133.1:0-4812 GCA_035308625.1 Acidimicrobiales bacterium
CCGACCGGGTCGAAGAAGGCCTGGCTCACGAAGTCGAAGGAGTACAGCCCGATCTTGGCCGCCTCTTCGATGATCGGCCAGGGAGTCTCCTCCCGCTCGTCCCACTCGTGGGCCGCCGGCCGCATGACCTGCTCGGCGAAGTCGTGCACCCACTTCTGGATCTGGAGCTGGTCCTCGTTGAGCTCCAGCGAGAATTCGGCCATGTCCGTCCCCTTCGTCGAGGCGTCGCCGATCCGGCCCGCGCCCGGTGCCGGTCTGCGTGCGCCGCCCTGCCCGGTTACGCCAAGGCGTACCCTTAGTTACTCAACGGTAACCTACAGGGAAGGGCGCTGTCGACCACCCTCCTACGACGGGACCGACTCCGACCAGGAGCGGCGCCGCCCGGGACGAGGCGACGGTCTGGTCACTGACCAGGGCTGGGACCGGCTCAGGCGCGGGCCGCCCGCCGGTCGGGGCGTCAGGAGCCGGCCGCTCGGACGTCCACGGCCTGGAGGCCCTTCGGGCCCTCCTTGAGCTCGAACTCCACCGCCTGACCCTCTTCGAGGGTCCGGTACCCGTTCATCTGGATGGCCGAGTGGTGGACGAAGACGTCCTCCCCACTGGACTGGGCGATGAACCCGTACCCCTTCTCTGCGTTGAACCACTTGACTGTTCCCGACGGCACCGTCTCCGCCCTCCTATGGCTAACTCCCCGTCGGCTGAGAACGTAGCAGCGCCCCACCGACGGCGGCGGGGTCCGCAACCACCGGGGCCTTCACCCCGGCCGCTTCCGCACCCTGGTCCCTTCGGCGGTGTCCTCCACCTCGTAGCCCCGGCTCTCGAGCTCGTCGCGGATGGCGTCGGCCCGGGCGAAGTCGCGCCGGGCCCGGGCCTCGTCGCGCTCGGCCACCAGCGACGCCGTCTCGTCGTCCACCTCGGTGGCGCCGGGCAACAGCGCCAGGCCGAGGGCGCCGGCCAACACGGCGACCGTCACCGCCAGACCGCGGGCCTCGGTGGCCCGGCCTTCGTCGGCGGCCGAGTTGGCCCGGCGCACCAGCTCGAAGAGACCGGCCGTCGCCGCCGGGGTGTCGAGGTCGTCGTCCATGCGCTCGACGAAGACAGCCAGCGCTCCGGGATCGGCGCCGGCCGCCTCCGCCGCCTCGGCGCGCACCTGAGCGAGCTCGGGAGACAGGTCGAATCGCCGGGCCAGTGCATCGAGGCGCCCCAGGGACTCTTCGGCGTCGGCCAGTGTCTTGGGCGTCACCTCCATCGGCCTGCGGTAGTGCGCTCGCAGTACGAGCATGCGATAGGCGCGTCCGTCGGTGCGCCGGAGCAGGTCGGTGAGCGACACGTAGTTGCCGAGCGACTTCGACATCTTCTCGGTGCCGGCCATCACCCAGCCGTTGTGCACCCAGTGCCGGGCGAAGGACCGGCCGAGCGCCACCGCCTGAGCCCGCTCGTTCTCGTGGTGGGGGAAGATCAGGTCGATGCCACCGCCATGGATGTCGAACCCGTCGCCCAACAGGCCGAGCGACATGACCACGCATTCGGTGTGCCATCCCGGCCGGCCCGGCCCCCAGGGCGAGTCCCAGGTCGGCTCGCCCGGCTTCGCCTTCTTCCACAGGACGAAGTCGAGAGGCGACCGCTTCTCCTCGACGACCTCGACCCGGGCGCCGGCCCGCAGCGAGTCGAGGCTCTGGTGGGCGAGGAGGCCGTACCCGTCGACGAGCTCGGTCGACAGGTAGACCCCGTCGGAGGTTTCGTAGGCCTTGCCCGCGGCCACGAGCCGGCCCACGAGGTCCACCATCTGCTCGACCCATTCGGTGGCGTGCGGAGTCACGGTCGGCCGCAGTGCCCCGAGCCCGTCGGTGGCTTCCCACCACGACGCCTCGTACTGGGCGGCGACGTCCTCCCAGGACCGCCCCTCCGCGTTGGCGCGGTTGATGATCTGGTCGTCGATGTCGGTGACGTTCGACACGTGGCGCACCTCGAGGCCGCTGAATTCCAGGTAGCGGCGGAGCACGTCGAAGACGAGGGCGAGCCGCCCGTGGCCGATGTGCGGCTCGTCGTAGACCGTCAACCCGCACACGTACATCGTCACGGCGCCGGGATCGCGCAGCTCCAACGGTGTCGTTTCGGTGGTGGCCGTGTCGTGGAGCCGCAGCACTCGGATACCGTAACCGGATCGTGGATGCCTCCCCGTCCGCACCCGCCGCCACCCGACCCGGTCGCGCCGCGCCCCGGGCCGCGGCTCCGGCCGGGCCGCCCCGCCCGGCATTGGAAGCGCCCACCGAGCCCGTAGTGCCCGACCGGCCGTCACTCGACGGGCTCGAGGACACCTGGGCCGCCCGCTGGGACGCCGACGGGCTCTACCGCTTCGACCGGTCGGCCGAGCGCGCCCACGTCTACTCGGTGGACACCCCCCCGCCGACGGTGTCGGGATCACTGCACGTCGGTCACGTCTTCTCGTTCACCCATACCGACACCGTGGCCCGTTACCGGCGCATGCGCGGGTACGCCGTCTTCTATCCCATGGGCTGGGACGACAACGGCCTGGCCACCGAGCGCCGCGTGCAGAACTTCTTCGGTGTCCGCTGCGACCCGAGCGTTCGGGCCGACCCGGACTTCGCGCCACCGGAATCTCCGCCCAAGGATCCTGTCCCCGTGTCCCGGCCTGACTTCGTGCAGCTGTGCCACCGGTTGACGGCCGAGGACGAGCGGGCGTTCGAAGCGACATGGCGCCATCTCGGGCTGTCGGTCGACTGGAGCCTCATGTACACGACCGTGTCGGACGAGGCGCGCCGCATCAGCCAGCGCGGCTTCCTGCGTCTGCTCGCCCAGGGTCACACCTATCTGGCCGAGGCGCCCACCCAATGGGACATCGACTTCCAGACGGCGGTGTCCCAAGCCGAGATGGAGGACCGGGAGATCTCCGGCGCCTACCACCGCCTGCGCTTCGGCCGCGACGGGCACGAGGCCTTGGAGATCGAGACGACGCGGCCCGAACTCCTGCCCGCCTGCGTGGCCGTGGTGGCCCACCCCGACGACGCGCGTTACGCCCCGTTGTTCGGCACCAGCGTGACCACTCCCCTGTTCTCGGTGCGCGTCCCGGTGCTGGCTCACCCGTTGGCCGATCCGGACAAGGGATCGGGGGTGGCCATGGTCTGCACCTTCGGCGACGTGACCGACGTGACGTGGTGGCGCGAGTTGCAGCTGCCCACCCGCACCCTGGTGGGGCGCAACGGCCGCCTTCACCCGGTGGCGTGGGGCGACCCCGGCTGGGAGTCCGACGACGCGGCCGGGGCTCGGGCCGCCTACGGCGAGCTCGAGGGCCGCTCGGTGACCCAGGCCCGCAAGCGCATCGTCGAGCTCCTGGCCGAGGCGGGCGCGCTGGTGGGCGAGCCCCGCACCATCACCCACCCGGTCAAGTTCTACGAGCGGGGCGAGCGGCCGCTCGAGATCGTCTCCAGCCGCCAGTGGTACGTACGCACCATGCCCTTGCGGCCCCGCCTGCTCGAGCGGGGCCGCGAATTGCGGTGGCACCCGCCGCACATGGTGCACCGGTACGAGTCATGGGTGGAGGGCCTGAACGGGGACTGGAACATCAGCCGGCAGCGCTTCTTCGGCGTGCCCTTCCCGGTCTGGTACCCGGTCGACGGCGAAGGCGAGGTGGACTACGAACGCCCCCTCGTACCCGTCGAGGCGCGCCTGCCCGTCGACCCCTCCGACGACGTTCCCGACGGGTACCGCCAGGACCAGCGCGGGATTCCGGGCGGGTTCGTTGGCGATCCCGACGTCATGGACACGTGGGCCACCTCGTCGCTCACTCCGCAGATCGCCGGGAGGTGGGAGGACGACCCCGACCTCTTCGGCCGGGTGTTCCCCATGGACCTGCGGCCGCAGAGCCACGAGATCATCCGCACCTGGCTCTTCTCCACCGTGGTGCGCTCGGAGCTGGAGCACGGGGTGCTGCCGTGGAGCGACGTGGCCATCTCGGGGTGGGTGCTCGACCCCGACCGCAAGAAGATGTCCAAGTCCAAGGGCAACGTCGTCACCCCGATGGCTCTGCTCGAGCAGCACGGCACCGACGCGGTGCGCTACTGGGCCGCCTGCGGGCGCCCGGGGGTGGACACCGCCTTCGACGAGGCGCAGATGAAGGTGGGCCGGCGCCTGGCCATCAAGGTGCTCAACGCGTCGAAGTTCGCCCTTGGTCGCCTGGCCGGCGCGCCCATCCCCGACGCCGGCGCCGTGGTCGCCCCCCTCGACCTGGCCATGTTGAGCGGCCTGGCCGCAGTGGTGGAAGACGCCACTTCCGCCTTCGAGGCCTACGACTACGCGCGGGCCCTGGAGCGCACCGAGACGTTCTTCTGGTCCTTCTGCGACGACTACCTCGAACTGGTGAAGACGCGGGCCTACGAGGACTCTTTTGCGCCCGGCCCGGTCTCGGCGCGTGCCGCCCTGGCCGTCGCCCTGTCGGTGCAGCTGCGCCTGTTGGCCCCCTTCGTCCCCTTCGTCACCGAGGAGGTGTGGTCGTGGTGGCACGAGGGATCGATCCACCGGGCCCCGTGGCCGGGCGTCGACGAGCTCTCCCCGGCCCAGCACCAGGGGGACGTCGCCGTGCTCGACATGGTGGCGTCGGTGCTCGGCGCGGTGCGCAAGGCGAAGGCCGATGCCCAGGTGTCCATGCGGGCCCCGGTGGCGACGCTGTCCGTGCTCGACAGCCCCGAGCGGCTCGCCCTGCTGCGCCAGGCGGAACCGGACCTCTGCGACGCCGGGGGCGTCGCCGAGCTCGTGCTGCGAGAGGGGGCGCCCGAGGTCATCGTAGACCTGGCG